>JAJZXP010000245.1 GCA_021806345.1 Thermoplasmata archaeon
CAACATCTACAGGGTAAACCATGAGATTAGCACATATTGCAGAGATTGACCAGGCAATTGTTGCTGTCTTCAGAACATGTTTTTCCTTGGCATGGGCAAATTCATGAGCTATAACCGCCACATTTTCCTCTGGACTGAGGTTTTCAAGAAGGTAATCTGTTATAAACACAGAATATTTCCTGGTTCCCACCTGACCAGCATTGGCTATCCTGAACCTGCCAAGCTTCATTACATATAAACCCAAAGGCCCGGTACTAAGTTTTTTTGATAGTTCGTTAGCCTTTTCCACAAGATATTGGTCATCCAAGGGTGTTGAAATCTTAACTAACCGGGAGGCTGGGAGATTGGACAGGATAAATAGAAGTATTAGTACAAACAGGACATTTATTACGAATACTCTCTGCAGGCTGGACAGACTGTAAAACAGTCTTAATAGAAAGAATAGAATTGGGAGAGCAAAGCTGAAGACCACATATGACATGGTGTTTTCAAGAACATACCTTCCAGGATTGATCTCGATATTTCTTGCTTTCTTGTCAATGAAATATTTGTAGTATGACAATAAGGAGAGCAGGAGTACCTGTGTTGCAACAAGAGGGAAAAAGTACCAGAAAGGAACTTCTGCAAATATGGCGATAATTGTTGGGAATAATGCCACCATGGAGCTTACAAAATTTATGGCGTTGATTTTCCTGAAATAGGCCTTTATCCTTTGATCTGCCTCATTACTTCCGGTTGGCATAGGAATTCACCCCAGAGTAATCGAACATCAGTATTCCATCGGGAACCAAAGTTAAAAAGATCAAAGGACAGAGCGTTTTACCACCGGCCTGACATTATTGTATTTTCAGGAGCTTACTTAACCATGATTGCTAAAAGACGCATTGGAAGGTTTCTAATCACTAATTGATAATCAATTTTAGTTTATAGCGTAAACTATTAAAGCACTATAATACTAGATGTGTAAATTGAAAGACAATAACCTTAAAGTTGCCCTGGCAACTAAGAATGGAGCATATCTGCTTTCTCCGGACAAGAATAGAAGGAATTGGAAACTTAGCAAACCTTTTCTTGTGGACGAGAACGTCAACAAAGTTATTGATGATTCCCATGGTACCCTTTTTGCAGCAACACTTTCTGAAGGCGTGTTCAAATCCACAGATGGAGGGGGATCATGGAAACCTTCAAGTAAAGGACTTAACGTAAGAAAAGTCTGGGAAGTTGCAACCAGCCCACGCATTCCCGGTTTACTATATGCAGGCACCCAGTATGGACATCTTTTTAAATCAGTAAATTCAGGGGATACATGGGAAGAGATTACTAGTCTTTATGCGTTCCCAAACAGAGAGAACTGGGGGATAGATTGGGGATATGGCACTACTGGGCTGGCCCTGCATACAATAAGATTTGATCCCCGGAAATCCGGATAGAATTTATATTGTGGCTTCAGGAAATGGCACATACCGAAGTGACAATGGAGGAGAGACCTGGAAGTCGCTTAAGAATGGATTAAATAGCACATGCCCAGTTGGTGAAAAAGATATGCCATACGTGAAAGCAGGACTTTCACCGGAAGAAGCCTTTAAGAAACATCTTTCTGATGTCCATTCCTGTTCACATAAAATTGTGGTTTCTCCCAGAACTGGAATGGTCTTTCAACAGAATCACTGTGGCACTTATTTCTCAAATGACAGCGGAGATCATTGGAATGATGTCAGCGTAAGCACAAAGCTGAGATTCGGTTTCTCCATTGACGTTGTTGAAGATCCCAAATCGAGCGTATTTGTGGTACCTGTCCCCGATACATTGAATGAATGCAAGGACCACAATGTCTGCATTCAGGGGCAGCTCACCGTCTATAGAACATCTGATGGAGGAAAAAGCTGGGACAGGTTGACCAATGGACTGCCGCAATACGTTCACACCGATGTCCTCAGAGATTGCCTCACCCATGACAATTCGGATATGCCCGGGATCTATTTTGGCACATCCACTGGAGATCTTTATTTCTCGGAAAATCTTGGCGATTCATGGGAAAACGTAGTGTCAGGACTGGGAAGGATCCAGGGAGTTAATGCTGTTGAAACGTGATCTTGATTTTAGTCCCTTAATTCACACCTTAACTGCCCTTAATACAAAGGGTTATTATTCTTAAATAAATGAGCAGCCATGCTTCAGCAGGCAGACGCAATTGAAGATGTTTACCTGAAAGTCCTCTCCGGAGAGACACCGGACAGAGATGATATTGTTTTCATGTATGAAGAGGCAGATCTGAACTCTCTCGGAGAGATTGCAAGGGAACTTGCTGCAAAGGTTTCTGGCCGATACGTTTCTTTTGTTTCCAACATGATACTCAATTATACCAACATATGCAATGTTCGATGCAATTTCTGTGCATTTTACAGAACCGGCCCTGAGGCGGATGCCTATACGCTCACAAAGGAGCAGGTTGTTGAAAAAGTTGCACATTACTACAATAATTTTGGCATAAGACAGCTCCTTATTCAGGGTGGTGTCAACCCCTCGCTTCCTCTTAGTTATTATACCGATATGTTTGCCCTGATCCATGAAAAGTTTCCGGATCTGGGAATCCATGGATTATCAACATCAGAAATTTCATTTATTTCCAGAAAAGAACACATTAGCCTGTCAGAAACCATTTCAAGACTTGCCGAAAGTGGCCTTGAGAGCATACCTGGAGCAGGAGCGGAAATATTTTCTGCTGATGTGAGAAAGATTCTGGGCAGACCACTTAACAGCGGAGAAGATTGGTTAAAGGTTATGGAAGAAGCCCATAAGCTTGGTGTAAAGAGCTCTTCAACCATGATGTTTGGCCATGTGGAAGAAGCCGGGCATAAGGCTGATCATCTTCTTTCTCTTGTAAAACTTCAGAAGAAATACAATGGATTCATGAGTTTCACCCCATGGAATTTTGAACCTGGAAACACCGAATTGCAAAAGAAGGGACTTGTACAGTACAGAGCTGGCGGTGCAGAGGTTTTGAGAAATATTGCAATTTCAAGGATTGTTCTTAATAACTCCATCCCTGTGATACAGAGTTCCTGGCTTACAAATGGAATGCAAATGGGTCAGATGGCTGTTCTTTTTGGAGCCAATGACTGGGGTGGGACCATTTATGACGAGAAAGTCATTCCTGCCACTGGAAAAAAAGTAGGGAATCTGAGAAAGGAACTCATTGTGAACAGCCTGTCCCAGATTGGTATGGTTCCAGTTGAGAGAGATAATCTCTACAGAGTGGTAAAATATTACAATCAGTGAAATTGACAGGGAATATGCTGCAGGCATTGCAGGATACATAACTGATACCCCGGGCATCTATGGTACTCTTAAAACAAATATTGAAGATTTTATTGTTGAAGAGATCCCGACAGATGTCCCGGTCAACCCATCTGGAAAATACACGATCCTAAAGGTTAAGCTTACAAACTGGGATACAAACCGCTTTCTAATGTTTCTTTCCCGTTACCTGAGGATAAGCAGGAAACGGATCTCATACTGTGGCACAAAGGACAAGCGGGGAATAACAACCCAATATTTTTGTGTGAACAGCGAAATTCAGCCCGAACGAATCAGTATCAAGGATGCTGAAATACTTGATTTCTTCAGATCCGACAAAATGTTAAATCTTGGTGATCTTGTTGGCAACCGGTTCACCATAGACCTGAGGGTGAAAGAAACAGACATCCCAAAAATCGGGGAGACTGTGGACCAGATAAATACTCGGGGAGGATTTCCCAATTACTTTGGGCTTCAGAGATTTGGTAGTATCAGAACAAATACACACAAGATTGGGAAACTCATCGTATTCGGTCAATATGAAAAAGCAGCCATGTTATACCTTTATGACCCGGAATTTGACAAGGAGGATTACAGGGCTAATTTTGCAGAGCA
>JAJZXP010000131.1 GCA_021806345.1 Thermoplasmata archaeon
TGAATGAATAAAAATCTTCAAGGGGGTTCACGCTCGTATCCAAATTGGAGAAAAAGTCATTATTAAGAGTTGTTGCATTATCCATGATAACCTTGGATTAATATCTATTAGTTAACACTTGGGAGAAAGTTATCTAATTGCCTAATATTTAGATTTGTCTGCAAAATTCCACATAAATAATTATGTCACGGGATTCACAATTTCAGTAATTCCCGGGAAAAAGATCCGGTCTCAAAATTGAAAAAGAAGAGTAGTGACAACTCTGTCATAGAGTCACATTTACCGTAATGGTTATATTCTTCAGTATAATGCTTTTTATATTGTGTACCTTGTTAGCTTCTCAATAAAGAGTTCCTGTGGTTTGAGTACTGCAGCTGTAATGCTTGATAGCCCTATTTTCTCATCCTATGTTTATCCTATTGGGAAAGGTAAAAATTTTCTTCTCGCTGAAGCAGTCCCTAGAAACAAGAATAAGGTGAACAAATCCATTCTTAAGGATTTCAAAGATCTTACAATTACAAGAAGAGGTAAGTTCGTCGACTTCAAGGGAATCAAGGATGGTCATGGAGTCATGGGGGGCATCATGTCCACAATGTCTGTTCCATTGTTCCCAATAATTGCCCACGACGGAATGGAGACATTTCATTTTCTCTCCTTTGATCAGGAGTTTATCGATACAGCGCTGGACAAGGTTGCTTTAACCAACAGGATAGTGGAGCATAATTATAGAAGGATTGAGCAAGGAGAAAGCGTTACAAGCGGGGTACTTCTCAGCAAAGAACTTATGCGTTCTATGGGACTTACAAAAGCGGAGCTCGAATCATTAAAACTAGCTCATACTGGAGGTTATTTCGAATGGCCAAAGCGGATGAATTTAACAGAAATATCCGAGCAGATGAATTTGTCTAAGGTTACAGTACTTTACCATATAAGAAATGCAGAGAGGAAAATATTATCTCTTTTAACGAATGAATTTTGGTAATGATTTGGTTCCCTAGTAGAGGTTTTGGCTTCTTAGATGTCACAACTTTTCCATTTTATTTTCATTTCATTATTCCTATACCCAATGGTGCTCTGTGTTCTATTGCCAAATGCAGCATATCCGCCCCCACATTGTCTCTACTAACCTCATTTCAATATGGTACTAAATACCTCAATATCAATATTAGTAAATCTTCTCCAACCAATTAACCTCTAACTCCGGCATTTTTAAACAAAATACTTTGATAGATATTTTAATTCTCAGAGTCTGAAGCAAAGATCTATGGAGGTACATATTATGTCTATACATAACATGACTTACTATTCTGACTGGGACATGAAGTACAAGAAAAAGGGAACGCTTGTGCAGAGAAAGAGGGATACTCTCTATTACATGTACAGGGTTCACAGCATCTGGAATAAGAAGAAGAGGGCATAGCTCCTAACAGACAAGTTCCTTGACAGGATCACACCTGATGGTTTTACTGAGCCCAGGACAAAGAGGATCATGCGCAGACTTGATCAGGTTGCTGTGAAGTAATACGGCGCATCATTCCTCATGCATCACCTGTCCCCTGATCTCATTGAAGGGCTGAAAAATAACTTTCCGGAATGGAGAGATATTTGTATTCGCATGCATGCGCTTTCTGCACAGTTCACCCCTGAAGAACGTTGAGTTCCTCTATGCCACATCATACCTGTTCGAATTGGCGAAGGATGCACATGTGTTACCTGATTCCCTTGGTGACATGATCCGCAGGATAGGAATGGACAGGAACGCAATGATCAGCTTCATGAAATTCATGATGAAGGATGACAGGTATCTTGCCGTTGATCTCACCCACGCATTGTAAATGAGCGAGGGCATCATATTGGCAACACTTGGCCACAACAGCATGGTTTAGTACCTTCAGCAAGTGCAGGTGCTGTTCCTTTACTCGCTGGATCATGAGAGGCCGTCATATTTCCTGATGCTTCCCGGATTGGTGAACAGTGTTGCATCACTGAAAATGACAATGCAGGAAACAAAGGTCTCAAACATTGTTCTTGTGGCTGATTCAGGCTTCTATTCAGCAGGGAACATCAGGGATCTTGATGATCTGAGCACATCATACATAATGCCGCTGAAGAGGAATTCCAGAATCATAAGGTATGATCATGGAAGGGAGAGGCACTTCATGTTCCAGGATAATCCCATATTCTACTGGAAGTATTCCTCGGGGAAACACTCCATCATTACGTTCAGGAACGATTTCCTGAGGGCTGAGGGGGAGAATGACTTCCTCAGGCGCAATTCCAATGTGAAGAGATCTGCCTTTGCAAAGGCAAGGGAGAGGATGGGAACTTGAACGGTCATTACCAGTTTCAGAGTCTCAGCGGAGATTGTGTATGACATGCTAAAATCCAGAAATCCAGAACTGAAATAGAGCAATCATACGACACTTTCAACAACACAATACATGCGGATCGTTCATACATGAGGGCCGATCACCAGCTTCAGGGATGTATGTTCATCAACTTCATTGCACTAATGATGCATTACCGCATATATGCCATGCTGAAGTCAAAGGGCATGCAGAGGAAACATTCCCCCGGTGATGTGCTCGTCCACCTTGAAAGAGTGAACAGGCTCAAGGTAGGCGACGAATGGCAAATATCGGAGATACCGAAGAAGTCAAGGATCATAATTGACGGGCTGGTCATACCAATTATGTAAATTGGCGGGAGTTAGAGGTTAAGGGTAAACACAGCAATATGAACTTCAGGTCTAATCTTGTTAAAAATTGTATACATATATAGAATTGGGCAGTAAAGTATTAGTTAAGGAGTATTAATCGAAATCACAATAAGTCATCTTGAATTATCAATCACTTATTTGCTTGTTTATCCTATCAATCGCCACTTGAATCTTGTCTAGTTCTAGTTCCGTGTGTCTCATTTTTTCATATATTTCCACGGCCTTTTTAAGAAATTCCAGAGCCTTTTCATATAACCCCTGCTCTTCGAAGAGAAGACCTAAATTTGTCAATCTTATAGCAACATCCATGTGTAAGGTTCCGAAAATCTTCTGATCAATTTGAAGGGCATCAGAAAAGAATTTTTGAGCAAGATCATATTTTTTCTGATTCAAATAAAAAGAGCCAATGTTATTAAGATCCGTCGCGACGTCCGGATTGTTATCTCCCAGTACTTTCCTATGAATCTCATAAGCCCTCAAAAGCAGAGGTTCTGCCCTTTGATAGTTGCCTTGGATAGTATAAAGGGAACCGAGGTTGTTAAGATAAGTTGCCAGAGAAATGCTGTCATTATCCGGTATATTGTCTGCTATTTTAATAGCCTCCTCTAGCAATATCCTCGCTCTGCTGTAATGTTCCATATCAAAGTAGAGCATCCCCAGGTTGTTAAGTGAAATTGCAACGTCAGGATGGGAATCACCCATCTGTTCCCGTTCAATCTCCAGAGCTTTCTGGAACGCTTTCTCTGCTTTATTATATTTCTTTAGCCTTTTAAACATCAAACCACTATTTGTTAGATTGATGGCCTTTCTTGGTGAGCGTTTTTCAAACAAGCGGTGTCATGGTTAAAATCCCTTTTACTTATATGATTATTTCTTTTACATTAATCTGCAATTGGATTACTATTGTGTATTCATTTACGGAATGAAGAATTAAGGCAATAACTTGAAGAGTTCAAATCTTGGAACAATCATTGTAGTGGAGAATGCTAAGAATCTTGGAAAATTAGTTAACATTTGAAAGTAGTGTTGGCGAGCAATAGCATTTCATTATTATTTTCAGAATTTTTTTTATTTTTTGAGTGAGGTAGCCTAAGACCCATACAGGGATGAGAAAAATCAATCCTATTCTACCTTTTCCTTTACTGGACTAAAGATTTTAAGCCAAGCGTTGCAT
>JAJZXP010000325.1 GCA_021806345.1 Thermoplasmata archaeon
TATTGTGGAAAATGGAATAAAAATATCGGAGATAGCAAAGGAGTTGACAATTATAAATATTGCATCATATTCTGAAGAGGATAGGTAGGAATCCGGTTAAATAATTAAGTGGATACCTACTAAGAATATGGTCTGGCTCCTTAAAGCCGTTTACCATGTTGGTTACCTGCTACAACAGTACACCATTCAGTAAGAGTGCTTTCAATTGGAAGGGCATCGATGGAAGTTTCCTTAATATAATCGCCAACCGGTGTCGGTTCATTTTTCCCCACGCAAACATTTTCCACTTTAACTTCAAATCCATTGCTTCTAAATCTCCTTAGGAAGTCATTTTTGTAAAACGACCAGTTCAACCCAAGCTCAGAGATTTTACTACCATTCCCCGAATCACTGGGGTCATAAAAGTTTGACACCCCAAGAAAAATACCAGATAAGACCCTTTTCACTTCACTAAATATGGCGTCAACTTGTACATATTTCTCACTTACATTTTGAAAGCCCAAGTTAGTTGTCAGTGTGGTTATAGAAGAACTCTTAAATGGCATAAACTGGAGATCAAAAGCTAGAAAGTCGACTTTGTCGTTAATGTTGTTCATATCAAATAGCCTCTTGTCCCTTTCCAGTATCGTTGGGGATATATCCGTTACCACGACAGGGGCTCTGGTTGCTAAGGCAATCGATTTAGCAAGGATTCCCCTTCCAGACGCTAAATCTACCACAGGGTCATCCTCCGACTGAGAAGATATGATGGCTCTTGCTATATGCTGAATTTGAGTATTCCAGCATTTCTTGTAATCTTCAGAATATATCTCTAACATAGCAGAACTCTCTGCTTTTTGAGAATTTTCAAAGTCTCCATTAATTTCCAGCATATACGACTGAAAAAGACGATCAGCTGGGCCAAGTTCTTCGAAAGGAATAGCTAGAAACTCCTCTCCATCCTTGGTCTGCATAAATTCACTTAATTGCTGATTGATCACCTTCCATGGGTCTCTTTCCCCATCGTTAACGAACAACCCTATTCCTTTTTTGACAGGATATTTTCTTTTACAGGCTGAACACTTTGATGTGGCAGATTGAATGTAATCGTTTCCTATTTCCTCCTCAATCTTCCACTCGAGAGTCCCGTGGCAATTTGGACAACACAGTAAATCAATCAGATATTTATGCACAATAAACAGATGTTTTAGATATTATTATAAATTTTTATTTTATTGGTATACAATATACCTAGCAAATATCCGAAAATACTGGACCAAAGGATAGGTTGGTATCCTGCACTCAAATGGGTGCAATTATATTTTTTGCTCTAACCCTGGCTGCTTCATATAATTCAGTACCTGAATCGTTTTTTATACTCCTTGTGTGGAAACCATTCCAGCAATATTGCAATTATTTCAATCTCGTTCCCTGCAACAGAATACACCAGCCTCCATGCGTTTGGCAAATTATATTTCCACAGGTTATCAATCCCATATTTTTCCCTGTAGGTTCTCGGTATCTGTCGTTTTGGTATCTGTATTCCACAGAATGGATCTAACTTAAGATCGTCTGTCGCTCTTTCAAGAAACTTGAAGAGTGATGGGTCGTCAGCCTTCACCTTGAAGTATGCGCGCTGGGCATCTTCATCAGCAAATACCACTGTGATCTTTTTGTCGATCACTACTTCAGCACCAGCTTGCTGTTGCTGTATCTCTTCACAAGCTCGGGATTCCACACCCAGATTATTTTTCCTTTCTTTTGGACAATCTTTCCTGAATCTTCCAGGTACGAAATGATTAGGTTGAATGTTTGATACATTACTTTCTTTTCCAATGAAAGCCAAAGCTGCCTCTTTGATGGATATTCTTCCGCTTTTCTCAGAGCATCTTCTACCATGAGAACGGTATCTAACCTCGGATAGTGGATAATTGGCTTGTTTTCCATTGTAGTATATATTCATATATAATATATAAACTTATAGCATTAACGGGTAATCAGAAATGAGTTGCCATCATACTTGCAGAATTCGTTTTTTCGGAATAGACCATCCCTTGGTTGAAGGACTTATCCCAAATCTTTAAGAAAATGTGGAAATAAAGAAGCATGGGAAGCGTGACTCGCAAGTTCACAAGAGAAGAAGCGTTATTGGAAATATCCCAACTCATTGAGGTATTAACGGAGGCGCATCCGGACCCTTTTATGAAGTTTGGTTCACAGGTTAAGTTCTACATTAGGGTTAATGACATTATAGGTAGTTTGCCAGAAACTTTGGACATAACGCAAATGCACATCGTGGCGTGCAAAGTTACAGCACTCTTAGGAGATGGCCATACATTTATGGATCAGTTGAATTGCCCTAAAGGTCGATCTTGGCTTGAGCTGGAGCCAATAGAGGAGAGGCTTGTCGTTATGGGCGTGTACGAAAGCAAGCATACTGATATTATTGGATGTAGCCTTCTAGCCGTGAACGGAATTTCGACAGAAGATTTGTCATCAAGAATCCTTGAGATAAGGGGTGCGAATGGAACATACAACAATCTTGTCCATCTTGCAGAGGCACTTAAAGATCCATGCATGATTTCGTTTCTTACTGGAACTGACTCTAGCAATATGGAAAAAGTAACATTCACTTTGATGTCTCAAGAGGGCAATTCAACTCAAAAGATTACTGTCCCTTGCAGTCCAGAAGCTCCAGGTATGCTAATAGAGCATCACTCACTGGATTTTCCAGCATCTCCGGAATCGGACATTTCGTATGGAATACTTGAAGATAGGATCGGATACCTCAGGATAGATTCCATGAGAAGATACAGGGAGAACTATGAATCACAGCTGAAATTTGGGGCGAGTGAATCTTTCCTGAAAGAACTTCTTGAAAAACAGGGAATAGAAACCAATGGGAAGATAGAGGAAATCATATCTGGAATACCTTCAGCTTCTGAGGCTATTATTGGTCTTCTTCAGGCAATGAACGAGAAGGGCATAAAGGACATAATAGTGGATCTGCGGAAGAACAGCGGAGGCAACTCTTATTTAGCTCACATTTTGGCTTATTTCCTTTATGGAAACAGAGCCTGGGAAGTGGATGAAGGATATGACATAGAAAGGCATTCACAATGGTATGGAAGTCAATTTCACGTTAAGAATAATGTAGAAACTCTTGGTGGGTATACTTTTCAGGAAATGAATAAATGGCTCTCAGGAAAGAGAGGATTAAATCGCGAAGAATGGGAAGAGATAGTGGGGTTGTCGTCTACCTTCACGAAATATGAGAAGCGTTACGGCCCCGCAACCGGAATAAAGGTATACGCACTATGCTCAGCCAGGACATTTAGTGCTGGTTTTGACCTCTTATCAACCCTGAAAAAATGTGGGGCAACTGTAATTGGAATTACACCCTCTCAAGCTGCCAATGCATTCACCAATACCATTCGTTTTTCCTTGCCCATATCGGGACTCAAAGGTTGGGTATCGTCAAAAATGATGCTGAAATTCCCCGAAGAGCCTATGTTTTACAACGTCAATCCTGACATTTCTATAGTCATAGAAAATTTCAAAAAACGTGAGTGGGCTTCAGACACAGTTCTTCTTGAAACTATAAGCCGCATACTTTCAATGGCCGGCAAGCAATAGTCATTAAAAATACTGTTCCTACAAACATCGCCTTCAATACGAAATCTGCCGGAAAATGACATTTTGCAGAGATGATTAATTTCTTGGAAGTTGTGTTTCCTCGAGCGGCCAAACTTACGCAACTAATTCACCATAATGCATAAAAGGATGGGTAGGGAGCCGGTTAAATAATTAAGTGGATACCTAAGTTAGAGGACTAACTTCCATAAAAAATCAAGATCTGATATTGACTCTTACCATTTCGTCTACAGATTTGTCATTC
>JAJZXP010000251.1 GCA_021806345.1 Thermoplasmata archaeon
CAGATCGATGGAAACGTTAAATAACGCTAACATATCCTAAACGAAGGCCGTGATAGCTCAGTTGGGAGAGCGCCAGACTGAAGATCTGGAGGTCGCTGGTTCAATCCCGGCTCACGGCATATTCTCAAAAGTTCAATACCATACAGCTATGATCAGTATTTCTCACCTATCATTTCCCTACTATAGTGTCAAAGTTCTCAAAGGATAAACGAGATAATTGGACGCAGACATCTTTAAATTTAGCGTCAAATGGCATTGAGAATTTTGTTGGAATAGTTAATTCCGGCCTTTATCGTAGTACCTCAGTTATCCAATTTGTAGAGATATCTTTGCAACGTATAGCGGAGCTGACCAATAGAATGAGATTTTAACTGATCTACTGTTGATTGTTCAATCTCCTCCATCTGTAATTTATGTATTTCTCCTTCAAGGAATCCGCTTAAATTATTCTCTTTAAAGTTGACAGAGTAACTTTCTAATAGATCCCTCAGAATTTTATTCCTTTGTTCCTGCTTTTCCTCAGGCACATCCATTTCTAATATCCCTTTTATTGTAACAAGGGCACAGGCACTATTAACTACATTGCACAGAATCTCGAACGCCCTTGTCGATGGTTCAATCACATTTCCTCCAGTAGGACCTAACAAATCTTTAATGATATATTGAAAGAGATCGATCAATTTATTAGCGAGACGTTCCTTATCACTAGGAGATACAAGATTACTCATTCTCTTCACCTGCAGACCTAAAAACTTAAGCAGTTCACCTCTAGATTCACTCATATCCTTCTTGTCGTTTCTGAATACATCGATTATCTCTATCAAATCATCTACAGATACTAGCGGAAAATTTGCATAGTCCCTGTTGATAATGGAGAAAAGACGGTACAACTTTGCGCTACCATCATATTTTTTTATTTTCTCCTTTATCTTTTCCCATCCCTTCTGGATATTCCTGTCGATGCGGTAATAATATCTCCATTTTTGTGGGTTTCCGTCTTTACCGATGAGGTTGAAAGCTTTCTTTTCCTCGTCCGAAAGAACGTAAACATCGCTATGCTCTTTCAAATACCTGAGGTGTCTACTGAACGTTGGTTTCGACATGCTAACGCTCTTCTTTTTTCTAATTTCATAGAATATGTCTTTTGATCTTAGCGGTCCTTTTGAGACAATCGCCATGATCAGCCTGTCCTTTTCGTCGAAAGAAGTATCATGTGTAGAATCGATCTGTATCATTAATGGTCATCTGTATCAGAATGATGTTTAGTCTTATTAACTTTGTGCAAAAATTAGTATCAAAATAGAATTTCATAAAGTATCATATGTGCTCAGGAAATAGCGAAATATACGGAAGAAATTAAGTATGGACAAAAATGAATACTTTGAGAATCGGCGAAAGAAAGATCCAACAGAAGGGTCTCGGACTTTGTGTTATGCTTCCTACTATCTGGATAAAGAATCTGGGCCTTTCAAAAGGAGATAGAGTGAATATCACAATGAAAAATGAGGTGCTTATAATAGAGGTGGAAGCGAAATGAGCTGGGCAAAAGTGTTCGAACTCTGGCAGCAACTTAAAGGCAAAACCGAAGAGTTACCTGACGAGAAGTGCACAAAAACAGTTTTTAATCGCCAAATGAAGGAGGTATATCATGATAGAAAACCGTAACATTTTAACAGTCAACACAAGTCTTCAGATCACTAGATACAGGCATGACAGGTGGTGTTTAAACGTACAAAGACTCTGAAATAGAAAAAAGTGAGATAGATTTATTGCATTTTAAGCGCGAATGGCTTGAGAAGTATACGGATTTTAACAGAATTGATAAAACAGATGGACTTGACCAGGAGACTACAGTTACAATAGACCGTGGCACCTCCCTCTTGCTAAAATACTATATTAATGAAGTGCCAAAATCCATCTACTATAAGCTAAATACAGGTGGAATTGAAACAGTTAAGATTGACAATCACTGGGTTCCGGGCATACGTTCCTTGATAAGTCATCTGGCTCTGGATGTCTGGTATCCCTCTGTGAAAGACCTTATAAATAGCGAGTTCAACGTACGCAATGAAAAATACCTAAATGCCTATAGATGGACAACAACCAGAAGATCGATATCGGGTGCACGGATCCATATAGTGATGCCGACATACACCAGCGGTATCTTTGACTATCCGACAAGATATGCATCCTTATTTTCTAGGTCATTCATAATCAACTTCACCCTCGCGAAATTCTTTTTGAACAAATTCGACTACTCATTTTTAAAAGAGATTGTCAAAAACAGCGAATCAATCGTCAACGAGCAATTGATCCACTTTAAATCCATGATGGGGGTTCTTTGATGCTTCTACACAATCTGCTTAGCGAAGGTATCTCAGTGATTCCGATCGGGGCTGATAAAAGGCCATTCAACCGGCTCTCTTGGGATCGCTACAAATACACCCTTGCAACAAAGGATGAGATCGAATCATGGTCTAAGGAAACAGACACCTTTGCTATAATTCATGGAAAATTTTCAAAGACGTTCGCTTTTGACTTCGAGGACAGAGGAACATATTATGAGTTCTTTTCTGGCTTTGAGTACATGCTCAAATCTGCAATGGTAGTGAGCACTGCACATGGGGGCTTTCAGGTGGTCTTCAGATCGGATAATCCACCCAGGCGTAAAATCAGGCCATACAGGAAGAACGGAAAACCAGTCCTACTCGACATCCTCGGAGAGGTTGGATACGGAATAGTCACAGGTCACATAGACCATTCCATGTGCGATCCTAAACACCAAAACTGTCCCCATAAAGGCATAGGAAAATATATCGCGGAAGGTTTCCCAAGGGAGTTCCCCCCCATTACGGAGAAAGATATAGATTCGTGGATAAACAGCAGGGCAATACAACTTGGCTGGGAACTATCAAGCTTTGGTACAGATCCAGAGGTTGTTTTGCAGGGAGAGAGACATAACGCAGTGCTCAGTTATTGTAGTTCCTTAGTAAAAAATAGAGCCACTAAGGAAGAACTGTTAGTCAAGGTACATAAATTCAATAATAATAAGTGCAAACCACCTCTTCCAGAGAAAGAGGTAAGAGATATAATAGAGTGGTTTGCCGAAAGGAATAGCTGGATGAAACTGGATAAGTTACCAGATCAGAGGGAAGAATTTGAAGGAAGACAACTGAGGCTTGCTCAGATTGAGATAATAAAGAAGGCGAGAGAATCTGGAGCAGATACTTTTGCAATAGAGCTTCCAACAGGAGGCGGAAAAACCATGATATATCTCTCACTTACACATGGAAAACCTTCGATTATAGTGCTTCCCGACCGCGCGATGCAGGATCAGCTGCTAAAGCAATACGGAGTTCCGACTGTCAAGGGGATGGCAAATTATATATGCCCTGAAACAAAGGACGCCGTATCCGATTCTCCATGTCCAATACTCAACGAATGCTCTAATTCTTGCCCTTATAAAGTTGCACTGGAAAATGGTAAAAAGGAAATAGAGCAGGGAAAGCAGGTCGCAGTCAATTTTGCGAATTACCGTCCTTTTCTGTCACTGCCACCGTTTAAAGATGGGAGGGGCTACGTTGTATTCGATGAAGCCCACCAGCTTGCAATTGAACTCTCACCTATGAAGGAAGTCCCATATCAAGACCTCGAAGAAAATCTAGATCATCTTGCGCAAGAGAAGAATATCTCGGAATTACAGCTCGAAGATCTAAGAAATGGTATAATCAATAAAAAGGCGAAAGGTGGAGATACAAAGGCCCTTGTCCGGCAATACCGGAAATTACAAGGAGACTTACAAGAAACTATGATGATCCTGGATTTTTTTGATGGTGCATATGTTGTGCA
>JAJZXP010000303.1 GCA_021806345.1 Thermoplasmata archaeon
TTCGGGAATTTTGATTTTTCAGACAATAGCCATGATAACCTTAACAAGCTGATAAAGATTCTTTCAGATCCGGAAATATCTGATAGATTTGAGAAGAATTTTAGAAAATTAACGGCAATGCTCTCCCTTCCCAGCGCAAAAACATACCTTATATCACATATCGATGAATACAGGCAACTTGCAAGGGCTTATGGCATATATATCAATAACCTTAAGCTTGGTGATCTGAATGGTGAAAAGGTGCAGGAGGCATATGAAAGGGTAAAGAAGATAATTAGCGAAAACTTCTTCCTGGACGTGGAAAACCGTGGCAATTTTACCATAGACAGGGATTACCTGAACCAGCTTGGAAAAACAAGGGACTATGGATCTGCATTGAGGTTATTGAATAAATGGTACACAGAAATTTCCAGTAGAAGATTTGGCTATCCCGGCCTTCTGGACAGGATAGTAAACGCATATCAGAAACTACTAAATGCAAAAGATGTCAGTGATGAAACCCTCCAGCAGATAAAATCAATAAAGGATACAAAGGATTCAATTGAGGCATCAGAATCAACTGAAGGCGAGGCAAAAGCAGCCTTCAGGGAAGCAATAAAAACTTCTATAGGCAATATTAATGATGATACATTTAACTCATTCTGTGATGATCTTGGTAGCAGAGCAGGCATAAAGTCACTTCTGAAAGGAGAAAAAAAGTGGGGGAAGGCCGATAGGATGAGAATCCAAAAATCGATAAGATATGCGTACATAAAAGCGTTCGGTACTGGTGATTTAGAGAAGGAGAAGACATCTGTAGATATTATATATAAAAACCTGGGGGGTACATTTGGACTCTGAAGTAGTTATAATGGGCAAAAAACTTACGGTCATACAAAATGAAAGAAAAAAGCCTAAACAATCTGGAAACATACTTTACATTCCAGTTTCCTTTGATGAACACGCACTCAGGGAATATCTGAAAATGAGATTAAAACGTATTATAAAATCAGAATTTTTGAAACTGTCCAGTAGCGGCAAATTCTATCTAGTGGGCGAAATAAATTTTGAGATTGTCAGGAATTTCAGGGATAAATCTATAATATCAATGCTAAAAGGTTCAACTATCCTTGTAAGGGAAGATGCCATTAAATTATCAAGGGTTGATATAAGGGAAATTCTAGTGCATGAACTTGCCCATATATTTTCCAGCCACCACGATGAGAAATTTCAGATGGCTATGCGCTATATCGGTGGCAAACAGAGAAGACTGCCTATCCAGCTTTAAAATATCCTGAAATGAGTTTATTGTATAATGATTTTAACCATAACACCATTATGGCAATGATCGGGGAATACTGATTAAATCTTGTGGTTTAATCCAACTTAGAAAGTATGTATTTCCATTTTCATATACAAGTATAAAAATAATATATATTGTGCAAATGTACCTATAATAAGCAAGACTATTCGAATAGGGGAAGGATTAGTATTAACTGGTCTGGAGCTAATGTGAGGGTTTGAGGCAAAAATATCTTAAGAGATAGCTTTTGATGGTACAAAAATTTAATATTGATAAAGAATTATTACTTAGTGGAGAGAAAAGAAGCTCTGAATAAATATGTCAAAAAATACATTTTAAAGCTTACAACCCCAACGACCACTAAAGAAGTTGAAAAGGCACTTCGAAAAGATTTTTCTGAGACTAATAGTTTGGATTCTCGTTCAAGATTCTCTGCTGTTGAAGTGGCGGTAGAAGTCGCTACTTACTTAATTAAATCTACTAACTTAGGACGAAACGAGTTTATCAAAAGAGCTACTGAAATTCAATTCCTCGCGGAAACATTGAGCGTAGATAAATTGGAGGTCCTGTATGACAAGAACTCAATGAGCAGTAGTCTTTTCCTGAAAGTGGAAGATCTATCTAAGCTGAATCAGGAGGAATTTCTGAAGAAAATTGAGGATGAATTCAAAGCCAAGGCTTCGGTAAGAGCTGAAAATGAAGTCCAGCAGCAAAAGATAGAAGTAGAAGAGCTTAGAGTTGAACTGGAAAGAAAGACCGAAGAGCTAAGGAAGTTTGAAAGTGAGCTCAACAAACTACCAGGTGATATGAAAACTTCCGAGATCGAAAAACAAGTTGAAAATACACCACTAGTAGATTTGACCGACACGGGTCAAGTATGGTGGAAGAGACTTGGCTTGCCATCTAATCCATTGGAGACATATGATGGGCTGTATGGTATTTCACGTGATCGCTTTGACGACATAGTTGTGAAAACACCACTTGTTAGAACCTACTTGAGTGATATACAAGCAGATCCAGAGGTCTATAAAGGAAAAACGATAATGCTAATTGGTGACTTTGGGTCCGGGAAGACTACAATATTCCAGTACCTATCTGCTCAAGCTATATCCCGTGGAGTTGCCCCTATTAATATCCTTCTTAACCCTGCACCCAGTGTAGCTAGTCTAACAAATTTATTCTTACAGGAGCTAATTAACGAGCTTTCCGAAATTTACAAGTCCATTAAAAATTTCGACCCAAGAAGCCAAGGAGGAACTGGAAATCTATACAGAGATAACCTTGATCTTTTCAATAATTTAAGTAGTGAAGTCCAGCATGGTTTTTTGATTTTTGTTGATGGTTTGCACAAAACAGAAGTTTATGTTGACCAAGTTATGGAGTTTCTTCAGCAGATCCAAACAATTTCTGAATTCTTTATTAAGAATGGGGTTAAAATTGGATTCTTTATTGCTGGATCACCCTTATGGAATATTGTCCTGGAGAGTAAGCCCTCTCTATCGGGCAGTTATTACCGAACTGATATTATCCCTCTTTTGACTGAGGAATATGCAATAGAAGCTATCAAGAGAAGAATTAATTTTTATCAAACTGAAACTCTTCAGCCCATTACAATTGAAGATAGTGGATTGAGAAAATCCTTCCAGGTTCTAAGTGAAAGACTGCAAAAGGGAATAACTTTTCGAGATTTTATAACTCATGTTAGGAGAAGACTTGAGCTTAACAACTTCGAAGAGGTTGGCCTAACAGTTAGAATCCATATTGAAACTGTTGATGCAGTTAAAGCCAATTTACGCAGATCAAGATTCTATGAGAACTACCGCTCTCTCATATCCGAAATTAGCAACTCGTATAAACTAAGAGTTGCCCTTCAAAAAGTGACTACATTGCTACTGCTGAATAAGGGAGTTTCTGAAAACACTGATCTTTTTAAGGGAAATAAAGGCGCATTTTATCTATTGAGAAAATACGACTTCATTGTACAGAGAAAGACAAGCGATGGTGATATGTTCAAATGGCACCTTTCAGACGAACTTTTGGCTGCCATCCTTCAGATAAGCCAGAGCCTGAACCTTGAGCCTAAACGTGTTTTACACGCAATGTTTCAGGAAGAAACCCTCACAAAAGCGTCCGAGACTGATTTGATCTACGGAACCTCAATTCACACCATAGATAATTTGATATCAACATGGAAAGACTCTATCCCCGAAGTTATCATTCTTTTGGAGCAGTGTAAGCAACATATTGAACTTGTTAGGGATAATTTAGCGGAAATGATTGATGTATCAGCTTCAGACCTAGAGCCTTCCATTTTGTATTTGATTAGGGCTATAAACCTGATAATGTATCAACAGAATACTTCCGACGTTTCTGACTCAGAGGTTTTCCTTAATTCATGGGCAGCCCCTGACAACATAGATGAAATACGAGAGTACTGCGAGGGAAGAGTCAAAATCAAGAACACTTATGGAGCTCTTCATAATCACAACAAGATAGTTTCCCAACTTCTTGAAATACTTTCCGATCAAGTCCGTGGTGAGGCTGTGACTAGGCTAAGCGATA
>JAJZXP010000108.1 GCA_021806345.1 Thermoplasmata archaeon
TCAGGTTCAGCGTAAACGTTAGAGACAGGGAACACCTTGAAATTCTTTTGGACAAATTAAAAGAAGTTGGTTACAGGTTTCACGTTGTATCTGATTGAAATCACATTTATCCAGAGTATCAGACAAGCAATTGTTTCAAGCCAATATAATGATTTTAGAATTTACTGATGACAGTTACGACATCTTCATCCGTAACTTCATAATCCAGACCAACTCTCATATCTCTTATTTTCGCTCCTTCGCTTGTTATAATCGCATATCGGAAAGAGTCAATCATCTCTCTGCTGATTTTTCTGCAAACATCTCTTATGGAAGAACCCTGTCTTAAAACCAGAGGCCTTTCAAAATCTGTTACGCCTGACTTGTTTCTGAGATATACTCTAACCAAGTTTAGCCTCTGATACATGGACTCCTTTAGCTGATTAATTCCGAGTTTTGAAGAGGCAGAGACAGTCAGCACGTCTCCATACTTCCCCATTTCCTTAATCTTATCGGAATTGTGTGGCATATCTATCTTGTTAACAACTACTATAGCAGGAATATAAACAACATTCCCTCTGAAAAAATCAATCAAATCATCATCACTCAAGTTCTCTCTTATGTATAACTCCATATTCGTGATCTTGAACTCCTTCGCGATTGCCTTAATTCTATCCTCATCTATCTCCAGAGATCTTGGCTTCCTTATTTTAATTCCACCGGTGTTTTTCTTTTTCATTGAAATATTCTTTCGTTCCCTGTTTACAACAATTCCGGACTTTCGCAGTTCCTCCAGTATTCTATCTATTCCCTTGCATTCCACATCAGTAATAAGAAGGATTAGCTCTACAGCCCTTACCATGCTCAGAACTTCTCGGCCCCTCCCTGACCCAAGTGCTGCATTATCTATAATCCCTGGAAGATCGAGAATCTGTATCTGGGTTCCCTTATACTTCAACGTACCCGGTATAACTTTTAGTGTAGTAAATGCAAAATTTCCAACCTCACTTTCAGTTCCGGTTATTGCATTGAGTAAACTGCTCTTCCCCACATTTGGATAACCCACCAAAGCCACTGAAGCATCACCTGATTTTGGGACAGAAAATCCACTTCCACCTCCTGAATGGCCGGCTTTTTCTGCATCTATCTGAAGTTTTGCCATTTTGGCTTTTAACATTCCAATATGAGCTTCGGTTGCTTTGTTGTATTTTGTTCTGTGGATCTCGTCTTCAATTTCCTTGATCCTATCTTCAATAGTTGTCAATTGGTTCTGAACCTCTTATGCGACAAAGAGTGAAATGAATTAGCCTTTTAATTTTTTCAGTACTGCTATCTTTTTCACCTGCTAATTGTACTGTCTCTTATTTTTCCTATGGATATTATTTTGATCCTTTTTCCGGTCAGCTCTTCTATTTTTTCAATGTATAACCTCATGTTTATAGGAAGCGAATCGTATCCATTTCTGACCATATCTGCAATTTCATAGTCAGTCAGGGCTCCCCAACTTTCCATTTCGATATATTCCGGTTTTGCGATCTTTCTGTTGGTCAACACCTCCATCGGATTATCAACTCCTTCACCGTAAGAAGTGCAAATTTTTATCTTTTTAAATGTTCCTAGCACATCTAATTTAGTCAGTGAGATTTCATCAGCATCGTTCAGCTCAGAGGCATACTTCACAAGCGGTATATCCAACCATCCAACACGTCTTGGCCTTCCAGTTGTTGTTCCATATTCCCCACCAGCTTCCCGCAATCGGTCCGCATCTTCTCCATGCAGCTCCGTTGGAAATGGGCCTTCTCCAACTCTTGAAGTATATGATTTCACAACTCCTATTATTCTGTTAATCTTCCTCAGTGAAACCCCAGACCCTGTATGAACACCCCCAGATATGGTGTTGGAAGAAGTTACATAAGGATATGACCCGAAGTCAATGTCAAGCATTGTTCCGTGTCCGCCTTCGAAAACCATCTCCTTATTTTCACGAACCATGGAATGGAGAATAATCTCAGTTCGTTTAACGTATTTACCTAAGATGGGCCAATACTTAGATAGTTCATCAGCTAATTCATCCAATCTGGTATTATTTACATATTCTGTTCTTTCCAGTTCGGATCTTCTCATTTTTGATATTAGGTAAAGTTTGTCTCTAATTTTCTCTTTGTTTTCCAGATCTTCCATCCTTATTCCGTTTCTTGAGTATTTCTCTTCATAAGTTGGTCCTATTCCGTGAGACGTAGTGCCTATTTTGCTCGCGCCCCGCATTTCTTCCTGGGCTTTATCCATCTCCTTATGCATCTTAGTAACAATGTTTGCTGCTGAACTTATGTAAATATTCAAGTTTGGATTCTCTGCCTTTATGGAATCAATTTCCTTGACCAACGCTTCAGGATCAATCACCATACCATTCCCAAGAACTATACATTGAGCTCTAAGTGAACCTGCCGGCAAAAGGTGAAACTTGAAGGTTCCCTTGGCTGTAACCACGGTATGTCCAGCATTGGTTCCCCCATTGTATCTTATTAAAATTGAACTTTCTCCTGAAATAAAGTCAGTTATCTTTCCCTTGCCCTCATCACCAAATTGTAAACCAAGAACGAGACTCCTCATTGTTTTTCAATGACATTTACTTCAAATATTAATTACCTTTGCTAGTTTATGCTATCCGGTTATGTGATCGATTGAACAAATAGTGATCCAGATAGAACCCACACGTCAAACTTAAAACATGGAAATTTTGCTTTCAGGAACTATCAATGTAACAGTACTTACGTCCACTCTTTGCCAAAAGGGATGGAAGAATGCGGATTTACTAAAAGTACATGATCTTAAGATACTGGCGAGGGAATCCTTAAACTCGTAGGATATTGCAACTTTAACCCATTAATCAAAAACAGTTTATGTGAAGTTGCGATTTAGACCCATGGCGTATATAACAGTAGATGATAATAAAAAAATAACGGTGCCCGACAGGGTCACTCTTGGATATATTGAAGGTGACGGGATAGGTCCGGACATCACAAAAGCAATGATTGACACTGTAAACGCCTCCATCGAAGTAGCCTATAATGGAGATAGAAGTGTGGAATGGGAAAAAATTTTAGCCGGAGAAGAAGCATTTGAAAAAACAGGTGAACACTTTCCGAAGGAATCACAGAAACAGGTAGAAAAGTGTATTGTATCGATAAAGGGACCTCTGACCACCCCTGTAGGACAGGGCTTTCGAAGCCTCAATGTCACTCTGAGACAGCAATTCGACCTATATGCCAATATTAGACCGGTGAGATATTTTCCAGGCGTGCCGTCACCTATGGTTCATCCGGAATACATGGATATGGTCGTATTTAGGGAAAATACCGAAGATGTTTATGCAGGTATAGAATGGAAATATGATTCTGAACAGGCTAAGAAAGTGAGAGAGTTTCTCTCAAGGGAGTTTGGGGTAAGTCTAAGTGATGACACTGGTGTAGGGATTAAACCCATTGGGAAGTTTAAGAGTCAGAGACTCGTAAGAAAGGCAATACAGTATGCTATAGCGAACAACAGAAAGAGTGTTACTCTGATGCATAAGGGAAATATAATGAAATACACTGAGGGGGCTTTCAAGGAATGGGGATATGAATTGGCTAGAACAGAATTCCCAAATCAGACAGTGACGGAAGAGGAATACCTGCAAAATCCTGATGCACTTTCTGGCAGGGTAATCCTAAAGGACAGGATAGCAGATAACATGTTTCAACAGGCACTGACAAGAACATCGGAGTATGACGTAATAGCGACTCCAAATTTGAACGGGGACTATATTTCTGACGCACTTGCAGCACAGGTGGGTGGGATTGGAATTGCCCCCGGTGGTAACATGG
>JAJZXP010000381.1 GCA_021806345.1 Thermoplasmata archaeon
CAAGTGTCTCCTGAATCTCCAGTATGCGGTTCCTCAGGGTTCTCTTCTTCCGTTCCCTGTCGGAAAACGGTTTAAATCGACTGCAATTCTTTACTAGGTTGCCAAAACTATTCATTTTTTCCGTTTTCATCTATCACCTCTGCAAAATATCTCCTCAATGTCATTTCTGGAAATAGTCGTGGTCTTTGTTTCCATCATATAGGAAAGAATTTTCTGGACCACACGAGATAAACTCATACTGTTTTCTGACAGGAATTTTTCCTGCTCCTCGGGTATGGTTATATTCTTCCTAACAAATGACATTGTGAATTGATATGTAGAGTGTGTATTTATACATTATACATATCAACTTACGATTATGATGTAAAAAAGTTATTTTCTCTTAAAGCGTACATCATGCATATTGACTGACAATCCGATAAAAGTTCTAGAGAAGCAATCAGGTTTGATTCGTTTGCTGATTTATTTAAACGATAACCCGCCAACAAATGTTCAGTCAATTGTTGATAATTCAGAGATTTATCCCAACATTATGTATCCGTCCATAAGGAAGGCCAAAGAGCTTAGATTGATTAAGGAAGAGATTGACAATTCCAAGTATCCTCCTAGGACTGTCCTTCATCTTACGGAAAGAGGAAAACTTGTTGCACAGAAGCTGAAGGAAATTGAGGAGATTTTAAAGGGGTGAAAATATGTTTGAAAAATTAAACTACAATACTAGAGCAGTGAAATTTGGAGTTATAGCTAAAATAAAGATTGATGAGGGAAAAGATACAGAAGAAATAAGAACAAGAGTTTTTCGTAAAGATGTTACTCCTAATGAAAAGGACTATAGGGACTTAATGAGAAGCGGCGAATGGTTAAACTTTCATTCTACAGACCTAAACGATAAAAAATGGGAATGGGGAACACCTTCAGATTATCTAGGCAGGGGTGTCAATCTATTACTATTTGATAGAATTGATGGAGGAATAACGGTAATTGCTGATATAAATCCAAAGGAAGCTTTCTATGACAATGAGAATCATCACACAGTGAGAAATGTGATGGTAGGAAAGCCAACTGTGTTAAATAAGCCAATCCCTATTAGACTGATTACTGAATGTGGCCTTAAAAACCCCTCAACTTTAGGATTAATTCCATTCGAAGAAATAACCGAGAAGCAATATGATGAACTTATACGAAAATATGATAACTGGAAGAGGGAATATTAGTAAAGGAAGTCACTAGCATGCAGTCAAAAAGTGGACCACTGAATAATTTGAAGTGCCATATCTCGAATTCAGATAGTATCCCAGTTGAAGAATTTTGTACAGATTCAGATTTATATGAAGGCGAGTTGTTTCTGTTTTGCGAGCATAAACATGTACTTTCATTTTTGAAAAATCCTGGAAGAAGTATCCCTCAACCTTCCAGCACTACTCAATATTACGGCACACTTCCAGATGCGTATCCTAATTTTTTTAAGAAATGCAACGACGTAATGTTTGAGCATTTCATTAATATAATAAATTTGCATCAGTTAGAATACTGGGCAGGGACTGCTTTCGCAATTCGATTATTTCTAGAATCCCTGATTTATGCAAATTATGGAACTTATGCTTGGTATGGTGATACAATATTACGAGATAAAACAGACAAAGAGAAGGTCGAAGCAGTGAACAAGAGGATTGGTAGACTAGGATTTGACGTATTTATGAGAATTGTAATAAGTAAAGAAATGAAAGGGGATTTAACAAGTGGGGATTCCGATTTAATTGAGAGAGAATACAAATTAAAAGATGATCGACTTCTCTTCGCTGTTGAAGCTGCTAAAAAATTAGTGAATATCACTACGAACCAGCCATGGATAGATGCAGATACACTCAAAAAAGTTCAAAAAGCATTTGGCAATTTATCACCATTAGTACACGCTAGAATGTATTATGATGCCAGTGTTATTAATGATAGTCTTAATGATGTGCTTTGTGCATATGAAGAATTTTACTCTAATGACAATGAATGGAGGATAGTATATGAACGATGAAGAAAAATTCGAAAAAAGACTCACAATGCAGGTTTCCGTGCAAATAATAAAACACATATCCTCCGGGCTGTATAGGTCGCCAGCGAGCGCAATAAAGGAATTAATAAGCAACTCATTTGACGCTGATGCCCATGAAGTGAAAATAGAGTTTCACTTTTCTTATGATAAAACTGGAAATCTATTTCTCGACTTTATCAGGATCAAAGACGACGGTTTTGGTATGGATCTTAAAACTCTGGAATATGTCTTCACACATATAGGTGGGAGTTCAAAAGGTAAAAGCGAAGAGAAAACACCTGGTGGCAGAGATATTATAGGTCGACTTGGAATTGGTATGCTTTCAGTTGCAGCGACATGCAGAAGCTTTGTCGTAAGAACCAAAAAGAAAGATGAAGAGCGTGAATACTCTGCAAAAATCTCTTTGTCATTTTTTGATGATCTCCTTCAATTAACTAAGTCTATGGATAAATTCTCAATAGGAAATGTTGTTCTAAATTCAAGAAGTGTTGAAGGATTTGATCAGTACACCATTGTTGAAATAAACGATTTTAGACCCCCATTTTTGTCCAATATAATGGACGGAATAGGTCAATCTTATTTCTTTCAAGAACACTTAATCCTCAACTCAAATGAGGCAGAGGACCTGCAATATGAGAAATATTTTGAAGGCTTTCTAGAGCAGATTTCTAAAGAAGAAAAATTTCTGAGCCTGCCTATTTTTGATCAGATCATTGCCACCGTTGGTTTGATGTCTCCAGTTGAGTATCTCTCTAACGGACCTGTTAAGCCTTACATAACTATGGAGGATGGCTCTATTCGAGAAATTCCGGGAACAAACGATAAGAACTATCTATATATAAAGGAGAAACTTAAGAAACTTGATTTTGCTGTAATTACCGAGATATATACAGATTATCAAGGGGTCGGCTCAAGTAATAGGTTCAAGATTTTCAAACCGTTACTATATCCAACTAAGAGGGACCTCGAAGAGAAAGGAATAGAAAAATTAGATTCTTATGTTTATGCTCTCGAGCCCAAAAAAGCAGCTATTGAAAACGAACCAGGCGAAACGGTAAATACCCTCATTATGGGCTATGTTTACCACCAGAACGCCAGAATACTGCCGCACGAGTACAGGGGAATACTTTTTAGAGTTTATAATGTCGCGATAGGCGATTATTTTAGAGACGAACTAAGGCTGTACAGTGAAAACCCCGTAGTTCTTCATCAAACGATGGTTGAAATTTATCTAGATGAAGGTTTTCAAACAATTGTGAACCTTGATAGAGAAAGCCTATTCGAGGGTGCTAGAAGTTATCAGTACCTTAGGGCATATCTAGAAAACCTATTTATGGGAAAAGTCCCAGAAAGACCTCCGATTAAGGTTTCAGAGATTCTGGACAAAGGCCAGAGCCAGAAAGGAGAAATTGGAGTGAGTGAAAAGGGAGATGAACAGAAAATTCCTCAATCATCTACAAATGACACTTCTGCAAATCGGGATTTGAAGTTCTTTGACACATTAAAAGAGTTGTTGCCTGAGAGAAAAGGAATAATAAGCGACATAAAGGTCAGAATGGCCTCTAATAGGAATCAGCGAATTAAGAAAAAGGATCCAACTGTATTCATAAAAGGGGTTGCTAGCGAGAAATTAGGAGTATCAGATGTAGATATAAAATACACTGCTACCCTCGATGATTATGGTTTAATTTTCTATGATAAAGAGAAAGAGGAGGCAATTATTAGTGTACCTGAATTGGAAGGAGCGCGTTATAAAATTTGGGAAAGCGTATTTGCCGCGGCGGCGATTTGGGGACCGAAAGAGCCAGATCAGAGGAAAGAATTCATGAAAACTCTATACTCAATTTACACTACTTCGGAGGGAAAATGAGATCATCTGGTGTACTCCCCATATTTATTAGAAGCTAATAATTCCGCACATTTCTTGACTTCCTCTGGGGAAATAAGGGGTATTTCTATTGTGCTCTGCAATTGCAGAACGCGACTCAGTATGTTTCTCCTGTAGTCTTTCTTGAGACGGCCTTTTCTCCCGTCTTTCCTGAAATATCTGTTTTCAGGTTTCTTGCTCTCCTCAACAATCCATTCTCTGAATTCAAGCAACTTCTGAACCTTGACATCTCCGGACTTTGCCAGGGCCATCATTGTTTTATCTTTCTTAACCACTGTGCACATCCAGCATCCGAACCTCATTGCTGTATTTCCGTAAAGATCGACAACGAGCTGAGTTTCAGGAATTGCCTTCTTACCAGGTATCATAAGGAAATACCACACCTCATCTGCAGTCCAGTGAATTATTGGTGCCGCCACATCAATACCCTTCTGATTAACCCAAACGTCACTGCCGCACTCGTTGGCACCACCGCTGAGGCATGAGCTTTTTAGCCTTATGTCTCTCTGCTGACTTTCCCCGATCCTAAGGCCGGTGATGAAGAGGCCATCATCTGCATGAAGCTTTCTTGATGGCTTTATTTTGATTTTTGGGGTGCACCACCTGAACCGTGGACCAGGGGGCGGATATCCCCTTCCTATCATTCTTACCCAGTATGTGTCTTCTATTTCCGGCTTTACAATTTTGACTTGTGCCGGATAACGCTCCTCAATGGCTGTCAGGAAAGAATATGCAACGGCTGACATCTGTGGTATTTCCATCATTGTGTCAGAATATGTGATGTTAAGATCAATATCCGGGTGAAGTGTTTTCATGTAAAGAGAAAGAACTACCAAGGCAGTGCTGTCTTTTCCGCCGGAATAGGTTACTATCCATCTTTTGTTCTTTTTATAAAGTTGTTCAAAAATACCGATGCTTTCTTCAAATTTACTTCTGAATACACTATTTATGAATGTGGGGAGCTGAGAAATACTATCAGTTTCTCGAACTTCTTGAAATTCCATAGTATAACAGCATCTTGTATATTAAAGATCTTCTATATTTTGAATGACTTAGGAGAGCAACTCTTCATACCGGTATTGCGTAAAAATTGAAGGAAATGGTTGAACCGATGAATTCAGATTAGGTTCATCTCCTCCATCAGTTCCCTCGCATTTTCATCGGCAATTCTTGAGATTACATAGGAAAAGCGCTCTTCCAGATATTTAATAAGTTCCTCCCTTGTATGTGTTTCCTCTAAAGCTCTCCTGAATATTGAATAGTCAATGTCATACTGATCCTTCCTTCCTGTGTAGTATTCTTTTGTGAACGGGTTCCTTCTTGCCATCATATCATTCCCCAAGCATCTCCATCTTTTCCCTGAGTGCAGATATGAATTCCCTGTAGTCCCTGGATTCCCTGATGGCTTCCTCAATCATGTCTGAATTGTGCATTTTCCGGTCATTCCATCCCTTTCTGTATCCTTCTCTTCTTTCCGCCTCAATAACGGCATCGTCAATATTGATGAGTGTTCCTTTCACATTCATAGGAAAACTTGAGAAATTTCTGTTATAAAAGCCGTCCTGTGCCGATGAAAAATGAGAAAATGAGTTCACTTGCACAATTTTCCACATTATCAATGATGTGGAATAGTGACATGTTTTTCATATCTGTTGCTATTCCCGTAAGTGGGAAGAAAACTCATAGATGTATCTCATGTTTCGGCAAAGGGTAATACCGTGAGGATAAGTGTGCCTAAACGTGTTTTGGAATTGCTAGGCGTAAACCATGGGGACATAATAGCATACTACCTTGAAAATGGCAGCATAGTTATAGAAAAGATCAGATCAGACTGACCTCATCATACGGTCAGACCTTTGTAATTGTATAGTCCCTTGTCCCCTTGGGCCTTGCAAGAACCCAGTAGAAGAATGTACCGGATTCAAACACAGCCACAGGAATCTGGAGGATGAGCATGATCAGCCTGTACCTCTTCTCCTTCACTGTCCATGCACCATACTGCTTTGACGCAAACGAAATAATAAGCTCATAGGTCAGTATTCCCAGCACCGGCAGTGGTGGATTATAGCCAACAAATATTACCAGTGCCCATGTTATCAGGCCAGTGAGGGTACCCCATCCAACCAGATAAAGATAGCTGAACCAGAGGACTGCTGCCTTTCTTAGATTCCAGACATCCCTTGCAGATTTGAAGAAATGGTCCGCCCATCTTCTCCTCTGCCTGTAGAAATCCATTGCCGTTGTTGCTGGCGCAATCATAACATATCCGGGAATGTATCCGAAGGAATAGCCTGATGCGAAGATCCTCTGCCCCATGACCAGATCCTCAGCCGCTACCGGGCCGTAGTCCCATCCAAGTTCAGATTCAATATCTGCCCTTATGGTAAGGCCTTCACCATTCACGCCTATTGGCCTGTGTCGGCTAGAGAAGAATGATACATATGAGTCATAGTCTGTGATCCTTCCAAAATCTGCAAGTGTGGAGAACAGACTATGGCCATACTCCCTCAGCCTTACAGTTCCAAGGCCTGCATGCTCCTCCATTGAAAACACATGCTCTATGTATTCCTTTGTCACATAGGTATCATCATCCAGGTGAATGACATAGGTCTCCGGACCGTAGCCTCTTTCAAGAAGCCACTGCGAAAAGTAGTGCAGTGCCCTGTGCTTGTTCTGTGAATTCTTCTCAGTCCGGTATGATTCCGGAACTACAATTGTCTCCGCATGGTATTTTGAATGGTCATATTCCTCTATCAGAACTCTTATGTCGATGCCATGGCCATAGCTCCCTATGACTTCAATGATGTGATTCACAACATTGGATGCATTTCCCACTGTTGTTATGAGGATCATTATCCTCCTTCCTGGGACAGGCGGCCTGTGCCTGTACCTTCTGATGTTCCTGTTCCTAATTAGCAGAATTGGCTGAAGTATGGAGAATGGTGCTGCAACAATTCCGAAGAATATGAGCACATACAGGAAGATGGTATGCAGGGCCATTCATGCCTTCCCCGTGCTTTCTTCAGGAATGCTCAGATAGCTCTCTATCAGGGCCTCAATGACCTGATCAAATGTCAGACTGTGCCCTGTCTTCCTCTGAAGCCTCCTTTGACCTCATATAGTTTGAACCACTTGGGATCACGGGATATCTTCAGGGTTGTCTTTGGGTATCTTTCCGATTGTGGCATACAATATACGGGATAGTAGATTGAATATTAAAGTATTCAATATACCAGATGGTATAGTGTATACCATTATTCATATACTGTAAACAAGATGCAATACCGTTGAAGGAATCCCCCCTGTCTCAGAGATACGCTGTCCCGGTGCTTATCGCACTTCTTGAGAAGAAGTGCTTGAGGAAGTATGATCTTACGGCAGTCATAACAAATGGGAGCACCATCGACAAGATCCTGAGAATACTGGAGGAGTCTGAACTTGTCACCTTGGAGGAAAGGATGGAGGGCAGGAGGACAATAAGGGTATGCCTTACAGATAAGGGGGTTGAGGTTGCAAAGAACCTTCTTGAAGCGGAGAAGCTGATTGATTGAGCTGTGTTTATTTTCTGGACAAAATATGAATTTGAATAACTGGCTCCCAAGATTGTGTTAATAGAAGAAAATTGAGGATTCTCTTAGTATTAATGAACTACTTAATCTTCTTAATTATTATCATCCCATCTTCTTCATAGAAACCTAGGATTTCCCCATTTTTGAGTGCAAGCTTTTCACGGATTATCCTAGGAATAGTTATCCTCAATGAATTCCCTTTATCTGATACATGTGTTTCATCCAGCAGTTGCATCATATTCGAATATTATATGAATTTATTAAATATCTTTCTAAATATTTGTAACTTATACGTTATTAAACATCTCTAATTCTGCTAATCTAAGAGCAGAAGACACTAATGGCGAATCGGCATGTACCCGGTCTTTGAACTCCTTCTTTGCTTCTTCAATTGAACACCTTTTTAATCCGGCGTAATACTGCACGGCTGTATCGAAGATAGATTTTCCAAGTGATATTCTTCCTGCTTCATCCATTTTTTATCACGACTTGTATTATTATGTCATCTTATATAAATTTATAAGCATTACAATAAATTAGTTTTCTGTGAATTCCATTTTTCAGAAGGTTGTTTTCATTGGCAAGTTAAGAATATCTATTAATAAAATTATAGGGTTTCTTAAATAAAGTAGGAGGTAAAACCATCTCTTAATGAATACTTCAAAAACAAACACATTTATATAAACTCAGAATTAGATAATTAATGAGATGTCCTATCTGTGCATGGGAATCTAGATCTTCCCCATTTAAGAGTTGGTATTATGCTCTATACCAAGTAAAGAGGTATGAATGCGAAAGTTGTGATAACAATTTCAATGTATATGAGAAGAATGGAGAGGTCAAATCACAGTTCCGAAAAGGGAATAGCCCGTGATTCCAATATGGCGCAGACGTCATTTAACTTAAAAGAATATCAGGTTCCAAATGGAAAAATAATCGAGTTTAAAGAATTGGCTAGCGAAGTACTTAAGCAGATTGAAAGTGCAATACCAGATCGGGTAAAGACTGAACGGATTCTTACAGGAAGTGTTCTGACACGTGATGACATTAAGTTTAGAGAAAAACCGGAGGCAGTTACAGAAGATTTGATTATAATTCCATTTTTGGAATTTCTAGGATTTATAAAAGATAAGACCTATTTTAGAATGACTGGCGCTTCCACAAGTAATAGCAGGAAAGAATGCGATCTCACATTGTTGGTTAATGATGAAAAAATTCTTGTTGAATCGGAACCCATCGGAAAGAATCTTTTCCATAGGAATGTTGGTGTTGATCAGTTGACTGGTTATCTTGAAAGGAAGTCATTTAGATCGGACATCGGAATAGCAACTAATGGTCTAAGATGGATTCTTGTGAAATATAATGACGAGACCCTTAAGTCAGACGTAATTCGAGATATTGATCTCTCTCCTGTTTTCAAGAAGATAAGAAATCTCCCTTCACTTGATATGGATTATTTAATCAATGACTTTATCGCCTCATTTTCAAGGGAAAATATCCTTAATGTCGTAAAGGGGGAGGAATTAGAACTTAAAATATCAAAAGAAAAAGTTAGCAAGAGATTTTACGACGATTACATACGTTATGTTTTTGGTATCGGCAAGGACGAAGAACATAAGTACTGTCTCCTAGATGCGATCGAACCCAGCGATATCACAGAAAATACAAAAAAATCTTTCGCTATAACATTAATGAATAGGTTGATTTTCATTAAATTTCTTGAAGATAGCGTATTGACGAGAAACAATTTGTTGAAAGATTTGCTTGACCATTATGAATCTAACAAAAGTACAATGGTTTCAACGTTCTATCACGAATTTCTGATACCTCTTTTTTATGAAATTTTCAATGCTAACGTTAACAAAAGGGACGAGAGTGTTGCAAGGTTTTACCTCTTTGAAAATATACCCTACCTTAACGGTGGGCTTTTTAGAGAGTCGATACAGAACGAGAAACTCTTCAACGTTAGGGACGATATACTATACAAAATAATAACAGAATTGCTAATAGGCTATACCTTCAGCATTTCTTCAATGGATGATAAATCTGCTACACAGGAAGTTACACGTAATGTTCTAGACCCAGATATTTTGGGGTATGTATTTGAAAAGACTATAAACTTTCTTACTAACCCCGGACCTAAGGAACCAAGAAAACTTAAGGGAGCATATTATACGCCAGATAGGATAACGAATCACATAACACTAAATGCGATTTCTTCATTAGTTATTGAAAAATTGCATGAAGTTCTATTGGAATCTGGATGGAATGAGGCAGAAGTATCAAAATACAAGTCTATCTCAGACTTAGCAGAGTTTCCACCATCACATCCTGAAACAATAAAAAAATTGATGCAGAAGATTGATTCAATTAAAATCCTAGATCCAGCCTGTGGGAGTGGCCATTTTCTTACTTCTGCTTTAAAACTAATCATCTTTATCAAAAAAAAGATATTGAATTCCTCTTCTATTTATGTAGATGCATACGAACTTAAACGTAGCGCCATAAGTCATAATCTGTACGGTGTAGACTTAGAAGCGCCAGCGGTTGAAATAACAAAATTAAGATTATGGCTTTCTCTCATTGAAGAGTTGGATAGAGAGAATGTTCATAGTGCTAAGACTCTACCGAATATAGAGTACAATATAGTTCATGGAGATAGCTTAATTGGCTGGAACCAAGAACATATGATTCAGATGGTTGCACATGAAGCAGATCTAAAGGAAATCAGGGATAAACTTACTGGATTGGAAATCGCTTATGTAGATGATACCGAAAAATACAAACTTTGGAAATTGACAAAGGATCACTTATCAAGTGAGTTTCCCTCCTTGGAAGATTTGAAAATAGCGTATACGTCCTTGAAGAGAATATATGGGGAAGAACAGGGTGAAAGGGCAGTAGTGCTAAAAGGAATATTGGAAACCATGAGGACTACTATCTATGGTATTGTGACACCCACGTTTCAGGATCATATTAAGATGAAGTTTAGTGGGAAACTAAGTGGTCATGAGAATTTTAACATAAAGTATCCAATACATTGGTCTCTTGACTTTAATGAAGCCTTCAGTAATGGTGGATTCGATATAATAATAGGAAACCCTCCATACGGGGCCGTATTCGACAAAAACGAAAAGGAATATCTTAGAAGGAAGTACAAAAGTTCTAAAAGTAATGGAAATTCCGCCATGATGTTTATAGAGAGGTCTATGGATTTATTGCGACCTGGTGGTAGACTTGGTTTTATAGTTCCAAAGTCTCTAGCCTATTCTCAACAGTGGGAAGAAGGGCGGAATTTGATCGTCTGTGATTTAAACAGTGTCCTAGATGTAAGTAAGGCATTCAGGGATGTAAAACTTGAGCAGATGATAATTGATGTTAAGAAAGGTTCTATATCCAAAAAATACGACATAGAAAGGATAGATTCCCCCTCTAGGCTCTCGATAAGCAAAGGGTTTATTTATTCCACACGTACAATATTACTTTCAGGTAGTAAGGAAGAAATTAAGATTTTTGAGAAACTCAATCGTTCAAAAATAACCTTTGGCAAAGTTACTATAACAAAACGCGGTCTACCTATGCAGTCTAAACTAAACAAAGATGGGCACAATTATCCTGTACTTAAAGGGGAAGATATATCAAAGTTCTTTTACAGAACACCTTCCAACTTCATAAATTTAGAAGAAATAAAAACTCGTGAAGACGTTAAAAATATGATGCAACTTCCTAAAATCGTTTCTCAGAGGATTGTTGCACATGTAAAAAAACCAGTACCACACATAGTCATAATGGCAGCAGTTGACCGAAAGGGAATGTTATCAGTAGACACCATAGAGAACACATATCTGGTGGATAAGAATTATTCTTTGGACAGCCTTTGCGCAATTATGAATTCAAGACTTATTTCGTGGTACGCTTACAGATTTATATTCGCGAATGCAATAAGAACAATGGACCTTGATAGTTATTATATTGATAAAATACCGTTGCCACCAAAGGCTTCTGACCTTCAACGCTTAAAATCCCTAATTTCTAAGTTAAATGAAACTAATATTTTAAATAATATAGAGGAGGTCGATTCTGAAGTTTTAGATGAAATTAACAAATATGTTTACTTAGCTTACGGCCTAACTGAAAGTGAGGCAAAAATGATTGATAATCTTACTAAAATAGCAACTTGAGCAAATTATAAATATCATATAAATACTTAGGTCATTGCGATTTTGGCAAATCAAATGCCACCAAACAAAAAATCAATGAATTGCTATCAATCCCATGAAATAGATAGATTTACAAGCTATTCCATTTCCTTCAACACTATCTTTACATCTTACTAATAAAATCAAACTATATCCTATTCCCTTACTCCAAGTATTGTCTGAACTTTCTTAGGAAGAGCCATTCTAAGTGATGAGTCTCTCTTTGAAAGGTGCGAAACATCTACCAATTGTTGCATTAATTGACATTAATGTAATTGGCTAATAAGTTGTTGCATGAATCTCATCACATTGAATTGAAAAATTTTAGCACTGGTTGCAACTGTCGACCCCATCCATGACAACGGACCAGTGTGGACCCAATGGCTGGCATATAAGTTTAAAAATCAAAAGAGATGTTTTTAATATATCTATATTAGCCCACCACCTCGTATTCCACTTCTTTTTTGTAATGGATGGGTTGGCATTGACTAATTGCCTCAAAATGAGCATGATTGAAAACGGTGATGGAACATTTTTTAAACATTAATAGGGTATTCATTAATTAAATAAAAAACTTGTATATGCTGAGTCATAAATTTATTAATTACCCATTTTAAAGGTTTTACAGTCGTAAAAGACAGCAAGTTTTCTAATTAGGGATATCATAATTCTAAAGTCACTTATTTCAAATTATAATCAATTGGTTTTACCCCCATAAATGTAATTTGTTAATTAGCTCTGTTTTAAAATCCCGAATTAAAACATCTTCCCAATTTGTTTCATTCAAATTTACATCTATGCTCCACACCATAAAATGTCTTCCTGGAAGGAATTCATTCTGGTACCGACATTTTGAGATATTACTTGGATAAACGATGACAGTGTCTATTGCATTATGTTTAGTTGAATAAGCGTACATTTGATACAAATCGCTAATAACTACATCTGGAATTTCTTCTTGTTCGAAATTTACATGGTCCAATACCTTGTATTTAGCGTCTATAATAATTACCTTTGTGGAATTTTGGTTTTTCAATTCCAATAAGAGGTCTGGTTTCAATTTTCTAGAGGGCCTGCCGTGAAAGAGCCATTTTTCAGAATATTGTTTATTAACCTTGCATTGAATGTAGTTTGGGAACAATTTTCTAGCATTTCTTTCAATAAACTCTGCTAAAAACTCTTCGAATTTTTTATTCATGTCAAAAAGAAAGGATATACTTCTCTGGTTGGATCTATCATCTGAGAGAAATGAGAGGCCATCTAAAATAAGTCTGGTTTGAAAATAAGGTCCTTTAAAATGGTCTGCAAGCCTGCTTATACTAATGTGCTTTGATTTAAGTAACTGGAGTGGAAAAATCTCAACTTCATCCATATATCTCAATATTTTATCAAGTTCTTGTTTTGTACTTCTATTCTGTGTCAATTTTAAAAACAACAAAGTGGAACTTTTCATGTACCTCATTAACTCGGTATTCGGAGCATATAGGAATGTTTCTTGAATAAGTTTGACCTGACCTGGATGCATTAGTTGTCTTTCTATCAGTACCTTGCCAGCTAGATATTCATTTTCTATTACTACACTTTCATAATTTTGAAAAGGGCCAATTCTTAGGGCTCGTTTCAACTGAGCAGTAAAAAGTAATATAAGTACTTCTAGAATGTTTGCCTTTTCAGACTCAATGATTCTGAGGCTATCTCCTAGATCTTTTTCCTCATATCCTAATATATATGACATCATCTTCAGAAATGAAAGAAATGCACTTTTATAATGTTCTTCTGAAACCTCATTCTTTCTGAATATTTTAGGTAAAATTTCAATTGAATTACCTCCCAATAAAAGTATACCTGCGTAGCTGCTAAACTTGATCACACCCAATCCTGAAATTTTATAAAATGGCCTCTTAATTGTCCCTTCATCTATCATTTTCGTGTTAATATCAACAACATAATCCCAAATATCCAAAGGTAAATCGGCATCCGTATTTCCGATCTTAATCTCTTGATGCTCAAATACGCGCATTGGTTTCGTACCTACTGAATGCCCGACGCGCCTAGGTTAGAATTCAGAATACCATCAATGAAGTCTTTGGAGCTCAATTCCTTAAATTCTTTGACTGTGACTTTCCGCCTTCCTCCGTGGTTTTCTAATTTAATTACTTTCCCTAGTAACTTGAGTAGGCCTTCAGGTTCATCATAGAAGTACTCTTGAAGCAATGGCATAATCCGATAAACCCATGTATGCAAAAAGTCTTCCTCATTGTTGATGTCTAAATAGTATGCTTGACCTATTCCAAAATCCTCCCCTCTTAACGACTCTATTTCCTCATTTAATCTTTTAGCCAAAATCAAGATTGCATCTTTGAGGCGTGCATCCTTCAATTTCGTATCCAATGCATTCTGAAGTTTTCCCCAATCCGGAAGAACCTCAACAAAAAAGAATCTCCGCCGCAAAGCAAGATCGATCAGAGCTATGGATTTATCTGTAGTGTTCATTGTGCCTATTATATATAAATTCTTAGGTACTGTAAAGTAGTCTCCTGAATATGGGAGAGTTATTTTCATTCCCCCCTTATTCTCACTGAAATAGCGCTTGTCCTTTTCTACAAGAGTTATCAACTCACCAAATATTCGTGATATGTCCCCCCTGTTGATCTCGTCTATTACAAGAACATAATTCGTCTTGTCTCCATTTCTCAAACTAGCAAGTGCTTTGTCACTAAATCGCTTGAAAACTCCTGACTTATACTTATAAACTAAATGTCCCGCCTCATCTATTGAAGGCATCAAACCTTCTACAAATTGTTCATAACCATACGACTTGTGAAATGTTACAATCTCAATTTTGTCATCTGTTTCTATATTTGGCTCACTGCTAAGATCGTCACCCTTAATCAAATCAAGCAATCCCTGCAAATTTAAGATTGAACCTCCGGCAATGCCTCTAGCAATCAATCTTGCAAAAGTGGTCTTACCTGTCCCAACTGGACCATAAAGAATGATGTTTGTTGGTAGATAAGAAGATAATGGATTAGACGGTTCTTCATCGTCACTGCCATCTGAGAAATTTCCTAGTTCAAGAGTTGGAACATTACTCTCGTTTTCATTTAGAAAATCTATTACATAAAACCAAACCCAGTCCATTTGCCACAGCGAAAGACCGTGTTTTTTGGCTATTCCGACTACAAGGCGATTAAGAGGGTCGTATTGTTCTATGAACTTATACTTCTTAATCTCACCTAAACCCGTATCAAGTTCCCCCATTTCTTGTAATGCATTTATTGCCGCAATTACTGTGTTGTTAAAAACCATGTATTTATCTGGAAATGCAACAGTCAAAATGGCAGTAACAATGGCGGGGCCAAGACCATCAGCTTTGTATTTTGCCTCGCTGGGAATAGTTAAGATGAGACGTTCTGTAATAGAAATATCTTCATTCAAAAGCTGTCTTAGTGCTCCTTTTACCTTCTCGAAATTGTTTTTAAGTTTGGAATTTTCTCTTTGAAGGTTCGTCCAATGTTTGTTGTTTCTCCACAGAGTAAATCCATATAGCTGTTCCCAAGTTAAATCTTCGATAGTTTTCAAGTTGAAAATTTGGCTGTATTTTCGTATGACACTCATTTCGTCAGCTAGATTTTCTGACCCTTGTGTGAAAAGTTTTTTGGCGTGTTTTACGCCATCTTCTAGCAAACCCATTAGGTGAATAATATTCCATAAGTATTTCAATATTCTTATTAAATATGGAAGAGATTAGATTACAAAAAAAACTTGAATAGAACCTTGAGGGGTAAAGTATCTCCCATTCCACCTCCATTCGTAACCAAATGAATAGATTAACTCATTGAGTTCCTCAGAATAAGAGGCGTTTGATCCTTTTTCTTCCGGCACCAATTTCACCAATATATTCGATTTGACAGCTTATTGTTGTAATCAAGATGAGGTGTCCAAGAAAGAACTCTTTTCTGGACACCAAAATCATGGGTAGGGGTTATATAAATAAACAGGTCAGTTCCTTGGAGTAGGTTTTGGTACGATCTTCAAACGCTCTAAAGAAATTGAGGGCAATCTTATTCGCTGTGCTCTTTATTTCAAGAATCAAAAGTATCGAATAGAAATCTTACAGTAAGGAAGTAAAAAATAGTGCTAAAATTTGCCACTTTTGAAATTGATATAGATAAAGCAAACAACTCCTTGGTTTGATTTTCGAAGTCTTCAGGGTCCATGATAATGGGTTCTTTTTCATGTTCTCTGTCGTCAAAAATGCATTTTCTCTTAGTTGAATCATAATGGTTCCCTTGATGTGCTATGGAATTCCTAATCTGAGTGGTTTCAAGTCCGAGAATTTTAAAGTCCTCGATTCTGCGTATTTTGCTTGAAATAGTTCCAAATGAATAACGTTTCAATTTTTGTATGTCAGGTGGCTTATCCGCTTTCACAATGAAGATCACTGCATATAATAACCTGGCATGTTTTGCATAATACTCAGACAGATATGTGTAAGCTGTGCATAAATTCTCAAATCGTTTTATTGTAAAATGAGTAAAACCCTTCTCCAGAAGCTGGGCCGATTTAAAGAATTTTGAAAAATTAAATACGACCATATTCGCATGCAGAAGTGGCAAGTAAACATCGTTGTATTTCTTCAAAAAATTCTCTATGGAGAATAAATTTTTCATAAGCTCTGATATTTTAGAGTTATAATCTTTAATCTTGGTTCCTTTTAAAAATCTAATGTCAGAATTATCTTTCAATAAGTCTACAATGAGTTTATTAAATATTATGCCAAAGGAACTTTCGTTATCCCTTATTTCCAAACGTGTGTTCGCTTTCAAAAATGAAATTAGTTGGTCATCTATTTTCTTGAATTCAGGCATTAATGTTTCCTTTCCGTCTCCAGAGTAGGCTAAGAAGTGCAAGCGAAGTAACCTTGATAGCAAATCCAAGAATCCTTTATCCATATTGACAAGCCTAGATCTTGGAATTCTCATTACTGCGAAGTTGTAGACTGAGTAAACCCTCGAAACCATCCTCTTAAATAAGTTACTAGTTATATAATTGCATAATTCATCTATGTCTAACGGTCCTTTGAAAGCATTTTCTATTATCTTTTCCACGTTTTTGGTATCGAGAAACAAATCCCTCAATGTTTCGAACGACTCTGGGAATTTTATCCCATCTTTTGACATTATTTAATTACAAAGACCTGAGATATAAATAAGTGTTTTTCTATTTGTTTTGCTTTCAAAACGCTGGACCTTTTTTTCGGGTTGTATCAAAAATCATGTCCAACCCTCGACCCACTTTCTCATCTCTTTTCTGTCCTCCTCTTCAAATGGAATATTCAGGTAGTGCTCGTACTGGGTTGTTGTGGTATGGCCCTGGCTCAATGCAATCTGCAGTGCCTTATCAGGATAGTAGAAAACAAGCCATGATTCCCATGTCTTCCTGAATGTCTTGTTGTTTATGGGGTTTACCTCCAGAATTCTTCTTGACAGTCTCCTCAATTTCATGTCTAGAGATGGGAGTTCAGGCAATGGGTGTGGCACCTGGAACAGATCTGGCAAAAGAGTCTTTCCCATATCTGATAGTCGGATTGCCCTTTCCCTCTGTTTTGCCTTCACTTTCAGCATGGATCCTCGTGGGAGATAGATGAACTTTCCATCAAGCCAGTCAGGGTTCTCCCTGAATCTTTGCAGCTCTGCATACCTCATACCTGTCAGCAGTAGAGATGTGCATATCCTCTTAGTGTTTGGATCCATCTCTTCCCTTATTGTTTCGAATTCAAGCGGTCTGAGGATCCTAACCTGAAACATCTCTGAAGACCTTACTATTGGCCTCAATAATTCTGTTAAGATACTGATAAAACTTAACGCTTTGCATTGATCTGAGCAATTATAGAACCACCCATTTTGTCCTTTGATATATAAAGGGCGTTAAGTTTTAACAGAAAAGTTAACGTGCTGCTCATGATTTAGTGACATTGGAAACATTCACACCGAATTATAATGGAAGTGTTTTCGTCTCCCCTGAAATATGATAAGGGCCAATGTTGTAGACCGGAGTAACTGTGATATTGATCCAAAATGTCATATTTCCAATGACCACAGGCTTGTTTGTAAAAGAACCCTGAACTAAACTGCTTAATGAATATGGAAAAGCATGAGGAACCAAATGGCTCATTGGAGAAGTAAGATAGGCGTCTGGATTCATCTGAATGCTTACAAACAAAGAAGTATTGGAGAAAGGAAAACTTGTCTTCTGACTAACCTTATAAATAGAGAAGTAAAGGAAGGGTCCAGTGTAATTCGGATTCACCACTTTGCTTCCCTGCAAAGGGAGTACCACATAAACATAGCTCACCCTGTTTCCATAACCACTAAAATTCAGGTATCCGACCTTGTAATTGTAATTTGAACTATTGTATTCATATGAGGAAAGCAGATTATAGGGCGTCTTATCTGGGCTGAGTGCTAAGCTGGCCGGTTCACTGTGCAGGCTGATTGCTGTGAAAGAAGAGAAAAAAACTATTACGATGGCTATTGCAACCACCTTATGCATTAACCTCATTTTTCCTCCATCAAGCATACTCCGCTATGTATATAGGTTCCGATAATGAGCCACCGAAGAGTTCCTGACCACCATTGGAAATAGTGAATCCAGCGGAATATTCAAAGTAGTTGAGCATAGCATTGGAAAAGGTGTAGCTCGTGCTGATTGCCTGTACAAATTGCATGTCTTGATGGAAACTGAATATGTAGGAATCCTTAAAGGAGAATCCATAGTTGTAGCTATAACCAAGAGGATTGTAATATACCCCATACTTCGTGGCAACAAACCCAGCGTTATGGGAAACATTTATATCATTATATCCAGTAGGAAGAGACCGATTTATCTGGTGGAAAAATATCGGGTACAACGCCGCCATTATAGCACCGGCCCCTAGAGACTCGGCAGTAACCAAAACTGTCAATGCAGAATAAAGGGGCTTCTTCCCCCATTTGCCAGGTGCCATTCTGATAGTTTTGGTAGGACTCGTCCTGAACCTTAAAATAGACCCAGTTTTGCGAGGTTGGTGTGGAAATCTGGTTTCCAGTCCACTTGAAGTTCTGGTAGACGCTATTTACCCAATAGTTGCTAGAGGAATCCACTCTTAGAAAAGAGGTCTCCAGTCTCATATAGGGGTAACTTGTGGAAGATATGGGATAATTAAAATCAGAAGTTACCTGCGAAGTTAGATAGCCAACTAAAGAACCTTGTGCATTATAAACGGGTGTTGATGAGTATGTTTGACCCGGAATAATATTGCCATTGGATCCAGCCGAAGGAAACTCTGTGAAAACATTAAATGAATGTCCAGAAGACATGCTTTCGCCACCATATGAATTGTAAATGTAAGCAACAAAGTATGAATACACTCCTGGGGTTGCTGACCAAGTTTCTATGTAGGTACCTGTTGTGCCGGGATTCCAGGATCTAATTTGAATCCATTGCCCATTGAGCGCATTAACAACATACATTTTCAATGTATCACCGCCCGAGTCTAGGGAGGAAACACTTGCGGTCATCTGAATGCTGGTGGCTCTGGAAATTGTATTTGAGTACGTTGTGCCGACCTGAAAGGATGAAAGTTGTGGAGGGATGCCGGATCCCCCTCCACCACCGCATCCTGGGCAGGGAGTCGGCATCTGTGGGCTCATTATTGGATCAACCGTGTAGGTTTCATTTCTTGTCAATGTTATTGGCCCGAACGGAAGAGAGACCTTGGAGGACGTAGCATTGGTCGCGATGCCTCCAGTGTGAAAGGTCGACATCTCATTGCGCCAACCTACCTTTAAGCTTCCGAGCGTAACGCTCCAGTCATTTGAAGGTATCAAATTATATGAGGAATTCTGTCCAACTTGCATGGAAACTGTATTTATCTTAAGTGGTGAATTGCCATTTAGGTAAGCCATATGGACTGGATTTGAACCCAGTTGAAAGACAATGTAATAGCTTGTGTTTTGGCCTCTGAGATTTTTCACAGCAATGCTTGCATCAATTGATCCTCTTTGGAATGAATATATTTCCGCGATTTTCACATTTGAACTATTTCTCATCACAACTACAGAATTTTGCAGATCGTTCTTTATTCTTCTAATTTTCAAAGAAGAAAAATGAATCATCCTGAGGATGGCGTTCTGCAGTTCAAATATTTTCCAATTAACTCTGTACGACTCAGCCCCAAACGTGACAAGAGCGTTTTGTCCTTTGATAGTTATCTTTTCGTTTCCTAGCTGGTATTGATGAACATTACTCTGGATTGGCGATGCCATGCTCATACCGGGTAAAAGCATCAGAACAGCCGCAAATATCGAAACAAAAATTGCAATCTTACTATTCTTTGTGTAAAATATAACGCTTATTTAATTAAACTTTTTTTTAGCACCTTACACTAAATCGACAGTTCGATTATGGGTGTAATTTATCTCAGAAATTTGTTGGATCTCGGATCAATTTATGGAATTAATTGAAAATCATGGACTGCTCTTCTTCAAATTTTTGTGTGTGTTTAATCTATATTTGCCCAGTAATTCATAGCGTCCTCTATGAAAAAATGTCTTCCAAACCGATAGTGTATTGAATCTGCTGTAAAACTTGAGTTTCGCAAGAATTGTAGCGAAATATGTCATACTAATCCAGTTATTTCCGTGTTTT
>JAJZXP010000291.1 GCA_021806345.1 Thermoplasmata archaeon
CGCTGTTTAAGGGGTTGAAAAAAGGTTTCGAAAAGAAGGACCAGGAAAAGAAATAAAGGCCGATTTTTTCTGTAAGATATTAAATCAGCTGTGTTAATCCGTTCCGGGTTAGCAACACGCATGCCATTTTGGAACTGAGATTTTTATTTTTTTGGTCGACTAATTTGATTAAATATCCCGGCTTCCGAAAAATTAACTTGGTTGAGTTCCTATAATTAATATACACCCTTGTCTTCCATTTTTATCATGATACGTAAAGAATTTCTGGCGGGAACCAATGAGCCACGCCCAGATTTACGAGATGTTGAGGAAGATCAAGACACATGCTATCAAGCTTGAATTCCCAGCGGATGTCAAGGTCAATCCTCATAGGTTCAGACATAACCGGGCATCTTAGCTAGCACCCAAGATTTCTGAATCGATCCTTGAAAGAACAATGAAATGGGTGCCGGCAAGCAAGAAGTCAAAGATGTACGTTCACCTTGACAATGAAGCAGTGGACAAAGCGATCCTTGAGGCAAACGGCATCAAAAAAGAGAAGAAAGCACCAGAAATGAGGAAATCAAGGATGTGTTTGAGATGCAAGACACTTAATCCAGCAAATCACAAGTTCTGTTTGCAGTGTGGACGGCCTCTTGATTACGATGAGCTTGAACTTCTTGAACAGAGAGAAGGCCAGGCAGTAGGAACCCTGAAAGAATCTGACCTCATAGATAGTTCAGACAAGGATTTACTTTCAGAACTATCAGAGGATCCAGAGCTGCAAAGTGAGATGCTCTTGATGATTCTGAAGAAACTAAAGAGACAAGGGAAATTTGATGAACTAAAAAAACTACTGGACAAAAATTAAGTTCAGCAATCTTAATTTTCCATTTCCACCTAAAACTGGTGTCAGATCGACCTGATCTCCTCGCAATAAAGTGATGCATTTTGCGGTATCTGAAAAAACTCAATTTCGTTAAAACCCTATCTTCATTACAGCATTCTCGTATGCTTCATAAAGGAATTTGTTGTGACGACAGTCTCCTATTGAATTCATAGAATCGTGCTTCTCGTTAAGGGTTATGCAATTTCTTAGATCATTTAGTCCATTGTTTGCCAGACCAACAGTTTGATCTGCATCTGACAATTCAACTAAGATGCATACTTGAACTCAGTATTATTTCACCCTATCCTTCAAATTTGCATCATTTTAAATCTGTTACATTATTGTTTGCTCCACTGCAATAGTTGAATCTATAACCACTTCGTATAAAAGTGTCATTAATCAAATCGAGAGTATTATATGGACCATTACTTTTCATAAAGTAGAACTTCAGACAGTTAGATCAAGCTGGTGCGAACATGGTAGAAGCTCACGCAAAGTCACTTGCATTTGTAAAGAACTTATATAGTATGGGTATCCCTTTTTTCCAGAGAAGTTATGTGTGGGGAGAAGATAATTGGCAGGACCTTATTGATGAATTCTTAAGCGATCATGCGAATAACTTTCTAGGGTCTATAATATTAAAACAAGAGAGAGCCCCGTCTGGAGAACTTAACCGTGTTTCAATTATAGATGGCCAACAGAGACTTACAACAATCAGCCTACTTATCAAAGCTATTTATGATAAGTTCGATAAAAAGACCAAGGAAAATACACTTGAAACAATTCATAATTATCTCTTCTACAAGCCAAGCGAAACTGATGGTAGGTATGAAGTGAAGATCGAACATTCTCACTATGATTCAGAAGTTTATAGAATGATAATCCAGTCTGGCATTGATGGATACTATATTGATGAAAGTGACATAAATAGGCAACACAGGATATACCAATGTTATCAGTATTTTCTTAACAGTCTAGAAAGCAAATACAAAGAGCAATCCGAATTCCTGTTTAACAAGATATTAAAGAGAGATAACAATATTTTCGTCGTAATAGACCTTGATGAAAAGGATGACGAACAAACCATATTTGATACTCTAAACAATTCTGGCGTTAGATTAAGTCCTGCAGATATCATCAAAAACTCCATCTTTAAACGGGCTATTCAGTTGATGGGGGAGAATGAGGCTATCAGATTCTACGAAAACACTTGGGATAGAACTTTTTCTCATGACGAGGATGATGCTGAATACTGGGGTGAAGAATTCTCCACGGGGAGAATGAAAAGGAGCAACATAGAGATTGTCCTACATAGTGTGGCCATTATAAAGGGATTTTATAATCCAGATAAAAACTCTCTCTCGGAACTCTCTAAACTTTACAAGGATGAAATATCAAAGTTTTCAACATATCAAGAATTACGTGAGTTTCTAGATGAGATAATAAGTTATTCGAGAATTTATAAAAAAAATATAATTGCTACGGATAGAACTACTATTTTTTCCTTTGAAAATGATTTTCAGAGGTTAATTCATATTCTAAACACCTTGGAGTTCTCAACTTTTCATCCTTTTATCCTCTATGTGCTTAAAAGGTATGACGATAACAAAGAAGTAAGGGATGAGATTACTCGGAAGCTGGAGAAGTTCTTGGTCCGCCGAGTAGTGTCGAGAGATGATACAAGAAGTTTCAATAAATTATCCAGGGATTTCATCCAAGATTTAAGTGTTCTTGACACTAAATTAATGGAGACAAAAATCGACAGCATAAGACAAGGTCTGAGGTCAATATCTAACCAAAATGCGACTCTACTGCTTTTTTGGATCGAACTCAAGAGAAGATGGAACAAGAAGGAAGACATTACTGACTTGAAGTATACATATTCCCTAGAGCATATAATGCCTAAAAAATGGAATGAGTTTTGGGGAAAAATTCCAATGAAAGTTAAAGAAAATGGTACTACAATGAATGATCAGGAAGCAAATGCTGATCGAGACGAGAAGATAAAATGGATCGGCAATATGACTCTACTGACATCATCCCTTAATACTTCCTTAAGAAACCACACTTTTGTGGACAAAGTAATGGGCGATGGCAAAAAGAAAGGAATGAAGTCTTACTCTGATTTGTTGATCACCAAGCAAGATGTAATAGAACCGTTTGATAGAGGGGACAAGATTTGGGATGAAGATAAAATAAAAATGAGACAGGCTAAATTGGAAGGAGAATTTCAGGAAATTTGGGGAATTGAAGGAGATATAGTATAAAGCCGATAGATAGATAATTTGATCAGCCCAGAAATTTAGAAGATTTCATAAGTTCTCATCGATACCATAGCAAAGTAATCATAAAACAGTGCCCGTGAAAGCTTTCCATTGTAATAGATAAGACATTTCCGCCATTTATTATTACCTTAAATTGAGAATACTCTGTGTATCCACCCCTGAACAGATTCTTTGTCTTCCCAGGCTTTTCTCTTTACCCAATAACCATTCAGATCAGCTTCGACTTCTTCAGAATTGGGAAAGGCGTCTAGAAGGCTTCCAATCTTTTCAATAACGTGGCTTTGGAGTAAGGTCTCTAATACAATATCTTCCGAGATAGAAGAAATATCCAATGGTTCAGTTAACTTGTTACGTAATGAGTTAGTTTGATCGTGTATAACAAGTACTACATAGGAGTCCACATTTTGAATAGATTTCAGACTTTGAAGCTTGCTTAGATGGACTCTCGCACCTACTGTAAATTTAATTTCTATAGTTACTCGACCTGCTTCTATTGTACCTTCATCAAACCCTTCGTTTTCTCTTGGCCAAACTTCTAGGTCTCCTCCACCAAGTTATATATCCCGGCTTCCGGATTCGAACCAGAGACCTGCGGATTACGGCGGCAAATCCAATCGGAAAATCCTCTACAGTCCGCCGCTCTACCAACTGAGCTAAGCCGGGTTTTGGTGTATAATATTACCCC
>JAJZXP010000225.1 GCA_021806345.1 Thermoplasmata archaeon
TAGAGCGAATGGGGTAAAAGTCATTCCTGCAGATGACCTAATTGTGAAACATGATTATGGATATCGTAAAAGGAACAATCCACTTGCTAAGTTTGTTTCAAGATTTGCTAGATATGGTGAGGGAAACCGACTTATCAAATCCAGGAGCCCGGAATATTTTCACATTTTGACAAACTCTATCCGGCGATCTACTAATTATCCGAAGGAGAAAATAACAAGTACACCGACTGCTGTAAGATTGCTGTCAAAAATAGTTGAGAGGTGCCTAGAATGAAGATCCTGGTTACAGGTGGCGCAGGAGTGCTTGGCAGCACCTTGGCAAAACTCTTTATAAGAATGGGGCACAAAGTTACAGTTTTAGACTACTGCAGAAGGGAAGAGGCCTGGAGATTATTCGATGTTATGGCTTCAATTGAGTATAAGTGGAAATCTGAGACGGACGTTGTCAAAACTGACATATCCGGTGTTGACGTAATTTTTGATTGTGCAATTGGATTCGCGGACAGACCTTTTGGCAACGAAAGCCCTCAGAATACTACGTCAGGAAATATATTACCATCCCTTTCGCTGCTTGAGAAAGTGAGAAAGCTTGACAAAATGCCATTAGTTGTTTATCCATCGTCGTTTAACTCTCTTTATGGGCTTGTTGGCAAAAATGTTGTAAGTGAAAATTCCCTGCCTTCATCAGCTTCAATATACGGCTGGACAAAGGCATCAGTGGAGCTGCTGTATCTTACTTATAGCAAAGCATATGACGTACCTATTGTAATAACAAGGACTTCCTCAACTTTTGGCCCGGGAGGGAGGAGTGATGAGTTACCGCACAGATTGATTCTTCATATCATAAATAAGAGGGATACCTTTACTGTGCGCTCCCCACTTGCAACTAGGCTATGGACATTTTCTGAAGATGCTTCATCATTCTATGAAGCCTTTGTATCAAGATTCGAGAAGGATCCACACCTATTTCCTGGAAAGATACTCCACCTAGGTGGAAATAATTCAGACAGAATCACGACTAACATAGAGTTTGCAGAATTAATCTCTAAAGTGTCAAATTCTGGTATTCGGTTGCTTGAAGGAGAGTATGAACCTGGTGAATTAGTCAATGGCAAACCAATCTGTCTAAGCTTCTCGGCAGCAGAAACTAGAAGATTACTTGATTGGAAGCCAAAATGGTCACTTGAGAGTGCAATCCGTAAAACAGTTGATTGGTTTAGCTCCAATCGAGAAAGGTATAAAGTTAGTGAATAATTTTACATTTTGCCTCATTTTTTTGACCATTAATTTGACATCCGTGTAACTTAAGTGTAAATGCTACTCGTTAAGATTCCCATGCTTTCGTGGTTCATTTCATCCCTTATGGTTTCAAATCTAACTGACCTGAGGATCCTAAGCTGAAACTTCTCTGAAGATCTTATTATGTACCTCAATATTGCAGTTAAGATACTGATAAAACTTAACGCTTTGCATTGATTTAAGGCATTACGGAACCAATAATTTTGTCCTAGAACATATAAAGGACGTTAAGTTTTAACAGAAAAGTTAACAGGGAATTACAGTTTGCTTGCTTATCATGTTGCAGTCCTCTTTCTATTTTCCTTATTACTCCTTTTGTAGTAATCATCTTCTGGTGGTTCCCAATAATCAGGTATTGTCATTATGGCCCACATAACATATTCTGACATTTTTCCATTCAATTTTGTAGTTTTCATAAATCGTTTGTATTCATCCCATAATTCTATGCCATTAATTATCCCCTGTCGGATAATTGGATTGAGTTCTTTCATTTGTTCATCAGATAGATACTTGACGTGAAAATCTTCCATCCTATTTCTTACTTCAATTCCCAAAAGCATTGCTTGTTTTTGTCTCTCAGTGAGTGATGCGAATTTTTTAAAGTCCACGTAGTGAAAAGCTTTCAAATTAATTAATTCTTAAGTACGCAGAGGTTGATAAGAGGCTGCTCTGAAGCAAAAACCCACTGGCCATGTTAAAAATCAACTTTTTTTTCTATTATGCAAATATAATTTTTAGCGCTCGTGATCAATCTTATCACATGGGCCGACTCGTTTATTTTATCTTCCTCCTGTATTTTAACTTTGAGCGGAATTGGTATGGTAGTTGGGATGCTATCCTTGGATGAGATTTGGACTGAAATACTTATATCCAACTCCATCCCAAAACTGATTACTTTGGTAAATGCCATCCTATTGATTCCTCCAGATTCAGAAGGCAGTTCTACGTTTAATAATACAATGTTATCCGTCTCCGTGATCCCTATGTCAAATAGTTTGATTTCATTAAGGACTTGCGGGGGGAAATCAGTAAGTTGCCTGCCATTTTTATCATGATTTACGGAAGCCCAGCTTAAAAATAGGCCATTGAGGTCATTTATCTGGTCTTTTCTAGCATAAAATTTTGAATTTAAACCCGCCCAAAATTTTTGAATTTTTGCGAAATCGTCATCATTCAATTTTTCACTAATCTTGACTACTCTCGAATTGGAAATGGTAGCAGTGTCAAAAACGCTTGATGAGAAATCAGAAATAGAAACTAAAGAATCAAATGCAGCTTTCCTTGATTCATTTCTAATCCTCAATGTTAACTCAGCCTCGCTTCCATTTTCATTTATTACCAACTTAGTAGGAACAAATACCGCGACTGGGCTCATTCTTGATACTATGGCGGTAAGAACGCCTGCGAAAGACGAAACAAATCCTAAGATTACAATACTATTATGGGAGAATTCTTCTACAATAACAACCAAGATTACTGAAAGTACGAAAATGGAGCAGATAGCTCCTAGATTTCCTATTATCTGCTTTTTTATGTAACCTAAGTATTTTAATATCACCTTTGGTATTAATTTAGGCCGTATAATAATATTTCCAATAAATTATGTCTCATATGTAATGCGACACCTCATTGATCAGCCATCTTGCATTGTTCAATACCCTGTCAAGGTTCTCCTTTCCAAGGCCCTTTCCGCTCTTTTCAGCATCATCAAGCCATCCCTTGATATATGCTGCAGAATCATCCTTGAAGTCAAACCCGAAATGTGCACCAACCAGGTACGTGGATAGCTCAGCCTCAGACTCAGCAAGGCCTCTGGGAAGTTCTTTTCTGTAGAGGTGCTCAAGCCTCGCATGGGACATCTCATGTATAAGAGTGTGCAGCACATTCACATCCTCTCCAGGGATCTTCATAACAACAATCTTCTGGCCTTCCCCTGAATGTGCTGTGTATCCTCTGGCACCACTATTTATTGGAGATTCCTCCACTTCGTAAGGATCCTTTGCAATCTTCTTCAGTATACTATACAAGGATGTGGCCTTAACATCCTCCTCAACCGGCTTTGCCTTTCCTGGAATTGGTGTGGTCTGTGAAATGTCATAGACTTTGCCAGTACTGAATACCTTCGTGAAACCTCCACCGGCAGTGCTAAACTTATCCCTGACCAGTTCTTCAATGGCCTCATCGCTCAGTCCTTCTTCCCTCTTCTTCTCGATGAAGTCCTTTACCTTTCCAGGGCCATCTTTATGTGCAATGTCAAAGGGATAGGAGATACTTATTGCAAATTCATTGTCCAGTCCCTCTATTCCAGAATATTCCTATATTTTTATGACTTGACTATCAGGCTTTCTGGTCATTTACCGTTCTTTGTTTTCAGGTAATAACTATCTCCTTGAGCCCCATTCTCTGCTGATTTATTCATGGAAACCACTGATGATCTGATCTCTCCGGAAACAGGATAATGTGTGATCGTTTACCATTCCCACTGCCTGCATATATGAGTAGCAAATGGTAGTACCAA
>JAJZXP010000018.1 GCA_021806345.1 Thermoplasmata archaeon
TTCTTCACAAGGTTCAGGAATCTGCCGAATTCTGCGTCGAGACTGAAATTCTTCTCAATGTATCTGACGAAGTCCTCCGGTGCAGTTGGATACTGATCAAAATCATCAGCATAACAGTCAAGGGATTTCTGCTCTTTTGCGAAAGTTACAGTGATCATTTGGTCACCGTCTTCCTGATTTCGCCCTACCTTTCACCTTTTTATACCTTCCTTATGTTAAATCTCTCGATGAGCATCTCGTCCGGACATTCCTGAGTGTCAATGAGATAATCTCAGGAATCGTTCACAGCCTGCCAGTTGAAACTTATTCCGTATATCCTGGTATCCTGGAAATGAACTGCTCCTTCATGGTTATGCTGTTGCCATGGTTCTTCTTTATGACTCCTATAAGGACTCGGAATGCCTCGGCACAGTATTTATCTGTATTTCCATGGATCTCCTCAACTCTTCCTCCTGTTTCATTCTGACTGCAGTATCCTCGATGGAAATAAGATCCCGAATGGTGTTCATCTGCTTCTTTCCCTTTCTTTAAGCCAGATAATCGCCCTGATCAGTATTTCATCGTCATTCCTTGGGTCCCTGTTGAACGTTGAAAAATAGGCTTCTGCGCCGAATCGGACTGTATCCGGATGCAAGGATAACGGGATCGGAACTGAGCCGCCATAATCTCTCCCGCGGCGCTTAAAATTTTACCCAAATAACTCATTCAAATCCTTTTACCAGGCTCCTTTTTGAATTTAGTTTAACAAACAAGTTTGTAGTTTCGCTAATTTAGACTGGGTCTCTTCTTAGTTGAAATAATTGCTATTGAACAGTTTAAAAAATTCGCTATTTTACTTGATAATGTGTGAATGGGAATTATTCATTATCGGAAACAAAAAACCAAAGGTACAAAAACTAAAACAAGAAAGAAAACTCTTGGCACTGCAACTTAACTTTTTCACTGAAATAGTTTTACATAGGGGACAATTGGAACCGAACAGCATCTTTATCTGTAAAATCAACCTGCAATAATATGGAAAATATCGACGCAATAAAAGAGATCCTCGAAAAATGGAAAATTTCCGGAGAGCTAGAACTAAGGAAGCTGACATCTATTAACATCTCGGACTGGAGAGAGTATTTCAAGCAGGAGATATCAGAAATAGGCAAACTGCTTGACAGCTCACTCCAAGATGCACATGAGCGACTAACTGCCTTGCTATCGTTTGCGGGTGTAGTTGGAAATGCAAGGCCGTTCATCGCCGCTACCCTTCTGCGTTATTTCATGGATATTAGCACGCTGATAGAGAAGATCGGCGAAAGTATTGGTGTGAGCGAAACCGACATAACAATCGGATTTCCCTTCACCGTTGAGGTCTCATTCAGCATTCCTCAGCACAATATCCCTAAATAAACACCTTCCAGTTCCTACGACATTGACAAGGTATAGAATAAGATGTGTGCAACCAGGTGGCATGAATCCAAGCCTGAATCTCCCCTGATATGATGTATCTGCCGTAGTTCCATGAACAAAACCTATCTCTATCTGGAATGCGTCTTTTCTTGGTGTCCAACACGCATCATCGGCATAAGCTACACCAACAGTTGCACCACAAATGTCCGGTTTTTCAGCAGACTTTACATTCTCCGTCATTATCCTTGCTTCTATGATGTACTCATTTCCCTCAACAAGTAATTTTGATGAGACAAGATCGTCAAGATTCAGATACAGGCGGCCCAGATTATCTTCTCTCGCTTCTGTATATTCAATCCATTCATATGAGCTCAAAAAAATTTTTTCGAATTTTCCGCTCTTCAATCCTATGTAGTTCCACTTTTCCGAATTCTTCAATAAATTTTTCTCTTTTTTGTTGCTATATAGAATATCAGGTTTTTTTTCGATATATTGCAACAGTTCATGATTATCGAAACCTTTACCAGTGGAACCGCTTTCTAATCTTCCGATGAGGTCCTTAGAATAGTAAATCTGAGTTTTTAGCACATTCATGAACTTCTCAGAAATATCGGGATTCGAAAGCAAAGACCCTGTTTCACGAACTGCCAGCTTTTCCCACTTTCGATTCCGAGACATAGATTTAAGAAGGAATGCCGCCTCAAACAAGCCTTCTTCAGTTTTAAGAGAGGCGAGAACGCTACTAAGGAATCTTTCTTCCGAGATAGAGTCGAGTATCTCGGATACAAGATAAGCAGCCAAATGTCTCTTGTGGGCATTTGATCCTTCAATATATTGCATGATAAAATCAGAAACTATTTTTTCTGAACCAAGGGAGGAGTATTTATTGATAACCTGTATGATGCATGAGATAGCCTGTAACCTTGTTTCAAAGAACTCAAACATTTTCACCACAGGTTTTAATAAATCTTTGACTTCTTCCACATCCTCGGCAATCTTATCCCAAATACCTTCTGTACACTCGCTGTGAACAATATTCAAACTATTATTATCTTTAAGAAATATTTCATTCCTTGTTCTGAGACTTTCAACATCCTCGCGTGAAATGTCCTTTCCGTAGAATCTTTTATAGGCGATTTTGAAATCATTCATACTCATATTCGGGAAGAGGCATACGAGTTTTACAAAATTCCGGTCTTCCCTTTCCAATGAGATATACCGCATTGCCATGGACTTTCTTAGGTTTTTGGAATTTTGGATCAAGTTCTTAATGTCGGTGTTATGCATTTCAGGCATTCTGAAAAAATTCCTGAAGAAAAATTCGTATGAAACAGGCATTCTTATCTCTGCGGTGACCATAGGCTCAATTGATCTGGCGGTCTGAACAATTTCAGCCGGGGATCCTGTTGAAAACACGTTCATGTAGTTCTCGTACAGTCCTCTCCAGTATGAATCGTCCAGCTCTTCTGGATCTATTTCAATTATGCTGAAGTTACTGGTAAGATAATCAAAGAAGGTTGGATACAACCACCTGATATTTGTTATAATGTGGCTTTGAGAGGTAAGGATTACCGTGTTCTTCCTTGAGATAACATCAAGCAGCCTCTGAAGCTGACTCGCATGGGATAAGGTAATATCATTCTCTCCAAATGCATCGTCAATGACGATAGCTGAATTTTCCATGAATACTGCCATTCCATAATTAAGGGATATGTCGTTATTAATGCAAATGCTCTTGACGTTTCCTTTATCCCGTAGCATCATTGCAATATATGCTGCAGTTGATGTCTTGCCTGAACCAGAGATCCCCGTTATGATCAGGTTTTTTCCTTTTGATGCCAAATCTAGTCCTATCTGAGCTTTCCTGGTAGGGTAAAATACAGATCTTATCTTCGCTTCCTCTGTAATCGTTGATGGGAGGCAATAAGAAGACTTGATCCTGTCGAGTTCCTCTTTCAGAAATCTAATATCATCCTCGATTGAAACAATCCTTTTTTCGTGGGATTCTACCATTTCTTTGATCTGCTCAATGTGCTTCATTATCTCTGAAGTAGCCTCTTCAAGTCTTTGCTGAAGAAGCAATCTATCTTTCTCCACAAGGTTTTTAACTTCGCTCAGGAGACTATTCCTATAAGTATCTCCTGAGAAAACCTCGTCGATGATTCCATACGAAGTCATCGGTTCAAGCTGATTTGCTGCTTCTATTCTATACGCGATAAGATGCTTTTTAGTTTCTGTCATTTCTTTCCAAGCTAACTTGCTCTTTGTAAAAGTTAACATGAAACTATTATCCTTGTGAGATGATTTGACCATCAGCCCTGTGCTGACGGCAATCAACCCGATAACTCCGCAACCAAGTAAGGTTGAAACCATAGGAGTTACTATTCCAGACAATGCTGACTTAATCGAATCCAATATACC
>JAJZXP010000473.1 GCA_021806345.1 Thermoplasmata archaeon
TTAACGCTTTCCATGGGTTTTGAGTGCTGTGGCCACATCGATCCATGGAATGAGTATATAAATGGCGTTAAGTTTTGGTGTAAAAGTTAACTTATTCCACTTATTACCCCTTGAATGACAGAAAAACTTATTGCAGTAACAAAGGTCACTAGATAACTATCAGTTATTGCTTAGAGTTTATTTCCGCATTTTTCGCATATGAATTCTGAGTTGTCATCAGTTTTCTCGTAGGTTGTTTCTTCACGAACTACGTAGTCATCTTTCCAGTGTACTGTTTCTGTCATTCCCCCAGTTATTGTCTCTTGAATACTGGTGCTACCGCATTTGTCACATTTTAGTCTTACTGACATAATATGTTCAATGCTTAGTTAGATAAGAATGTTGGGTTGTAAGGGAAAAGTTAACAAACCTTTCATTTAGTTACCTCACAACCGCAAAAAACTAAAACACTTTCAGGATAGTACCAAATCGTGAAAGGTCAAATATATGAAAGAACAGAGTTCAGATATTCACACATATTGCTCATAATCGTAATAGGGGTTCTCCTCTTGATCGGACTATTAGCATTTGTTTTCTGGCATCAAACTCTATTGTACCTAGCTACGACCCCCGGTGCACTTTCAGATACATTTCCGTTGGTGGGATCATTTTTCACTGCCCTGTTGGCAATATTTTTAGGGAATTGGGCCTGGGATCGTTTCAATAGACCAAAACTATTGTTTGAAGTCTTACCCAAACCAGTAATAATATCGGTATCTGAAGAGAATGCCGGCTCACCGATCTCTTTGGTTCAGCCTTGGATTCTAGCTTCTAATGAATCTAAATATTACGATTCTACTGCGTATGTTTACAGAGTAGCTGTCCGTAACTTAGGCAGAACATCTGCTAAAAACAGTACAGCCTACCTTAAGTGGAGAACTAAAGATGGGAACGAAAAGACCTTCGTCCTGAAGTGGGAGTCAATTCCAGAACCATTCAACTATGATAACAGTCAAGAGAAGAGTAAAAAGAGTCTAATTCATAGTCAACTTTCTGACTCTACACAAAGACTCGACCTTTTGCCTGGAAAAGATAGCCCTCAGATCATAGACGTGTTTATCCAGGAATATTCTTTCATAGTTGAGCTTGATAAAGAGGGGAACGTGATAGACGATAATTTCGAAAATTACACCGTAGTGTTTTCTCCTTCCCATTACTACACTAGACAACTTTCTAATATAGTTATTAAAGAAGACGACTTCTCCTCAACGCTTCTAGTGTCATATGAAAGAGGGCTGTTTCGTAAAAATCTCCATGTCGAAGGGGGCACGAAACATGGAAAGCTGAAGATGACGTTTGAAAACAATTGAATCTTTTCAACTCCCGCTTAGCTTTACTGCAAAAGGTAACCATTACTTATCTTCTTAAACATGCTAAAGACAATGACAATTACATTAAGTAAGGTGTATACTCAGGATCAGACTGTGCAAGAATTCCATTTATTAAAGTGGCAGTAGTCATTGATAACCCCCTACTTTCATACACTCTCATCTGTATTTCGAGTTCTTCGCCCTGCGCTATATAGATTAAGAAGTTACCCGCAACCAAGTCGAGATTAGGGTAAGATGGTTTTTTAGAGGGTTGAAATACATCAAACTCCAATCTTGGAATATCACCATTTCCAGGGTGGCTCACCTTAAACCCTTTTATTGAAGATATGCTAAATCCGTGGTTCGTTCCTTTCATAGTAAAATCTATCGTACCTATAATATCTCTGCCAGGCGCAGTTCCCACGTTTCTAATCAATACTTGTATTGGACAGAAATATAGAATTTCCTGCATACTAGGGGTTGCGGTTAGATTCAACACAGGGAATACAATGGGGTAATTTCGCAATTCAGCTATTTGAAAAAGTTCGCTTATTTCAAGCCTGATGGTACTATCAGCTCTTCTAATGTATGCCTGATTCTCACTCTTAGAGTAGAAAACCGCATTAGGGTTTGTTCTATGTGCTTCTATCAAGATTACAAATCCACTATTGACATTTACTTCGATCACATCGTAGGAAAACCCATAGGTAACAGAAGGTATAGACCCAATAGAATCCCGGATCCTATCTCGCAACTTGTCCTGATGAAGTGATTGATCAGTTAATGGTTCGATGTCCTCTATTTTTCCCTTGGTGGCTTTGAAACCAAGTAACAGGAGTCCCCCACTGTTGTCAACTTTATTCAAAAACCCTATTAAGGGTTCAATGACCAATTTATGAATGTCTGATTTACTCACTAGTCTCTTACATTCAATAATAGAGGTTTCCTGTTCTGTACCAACTAAGGACCTTAACTCACTCTCCGTTATACCTGTCTCTTTACCGAACATGCTTTTTATAATTTCCATAGTTGTAAATCATATGAACTATTTTATTATCTTTGTGAGCTAAAATCTCCGAAAAAACTTCCTTTGTTTTACGTATATAATGCATGAAAATTCATAATCACAAAAAGAGGACAAAATTACTTGATGAAACTAGTAAATGAAGAATAAATTTGACTGTCCAGTAGGATATCATCCAGATGTCGTATTGACGATGCTTCACTAAATAGTGTTCAGGTGCAAAAAAAGTCTTTCATTTCCAATCCTGTGATAACAGTTTCTTAAATTCCATAGAAAATCTACCTCTATCTCTCCCTATTTTTGTGGCAATCAAGTTCTATTGGTTAGTTTGCAGGATTGCCAGTAGTTTATGTTCCTTATGCTTATCTATCGGATTTAGAGTATTGTTTTCAAAGAAATAAAACTCAACGTCAGAGATCAAAGGCTCATAACGCTTTAGATATCTCTCAGGAACTTCTATATCCTTACCAAAGACCAGAAATTTGATTCTTGCTTCAGTATTTTGTAGTAGCCATACATAGTAGCTAATGTTATCCCATTTTGCTGCTGGTACTGAGATATTCTTAAAGAACTTTGCATCTCCGATAATTTTATCATCCGCAGAAACAAGATCAAATTCAAATGATACACCACTAATATTTACCTTCCTCTTAGAAAAAGATTGGGGGCTATGAGAATTCAAGTATTCCAACATTGATAGTTCAAAATCTTTAGCATCCTTTAACTCCAAACTATTGGCCATAAGATGTAAACGTCAATGATAGGAATAAGGTTTTGCACCTAAAACCTAGCAAGAACCACTATTTAGGTGTAAAACCTATAATCCTGTATTATAACCGTCATTTACCGAACCGTCAGGAAATCCTTTGGATTACGACGTTGAAAAGAAAATCTTAATCCAATTTCAGAGGCCCTCGAGTGTGAGATCTCAGCTCTCCTGGAAGGCAAAAGTTCGGCGATTGATGAATAGAGTTAAGGTAGAAAAATAAACACAGGAAACTCAAAGCCTCCCTGATATCTCATTTATCAGCCATCTTGCATTATTCATCACCCTGTCGATGTTCTCCTTTCCGAGGTTGCTGCCTTTGGCCTTGGCATCATCCAGCCATCCCTTAATGTATGCTGCAGAATCATCCTTGAAATTGAAGCCGAAGTGAGATCCGACAATATATGTAGATAGTTCAGCCTCGCTCTCAGCAAGGCCTCTTGGAAGATCCTTTCTGTACAGATGCTCCAGCCTGGCATGGGACATTTCATGAATCAGGGTGTGAAGAACGTTTTCATCTTCTCCTGGTATTTTCATAACAACAATCTTCTGGCCTTCTCCACTGTGTGCAGTGTATCCCCGGGCACCATTGAAGATCGTATCCTCTTCCACTGTATAGTGCTCTTTAGCAATCTTCTTGAGAGTGCTGTAAAGCTGTGTAGCCCTGATATCCTGCT
>JAJZXP010000074.1 GCA_021806345.1 Thermoplasmata archaeon
GATAAAAGAAAAAAATGTGAGAGTGAAAAAGACAAAGGGTCAAGGCAGATTCGTTCAATGGTTGAAATTACTTATAAAGGACAAAAGCGCACTCTTTGGATTAATCATAGTCGTACTCTTTCTCGGATGGTCACTAATTCAAGGAATCCTCGAATTCTTATTTGGGACTTCCGGTCCAGCTATTGCTCTTCTGCCACACAACCCTTTTAAATATAATCTAAGTGAAAATTTACGACCACCTTCTTTCAGATATCCACTTGGCACAAACACATACGGTGAAGATATCCTATCAAGATTACTCTACTCTATGCCAAGAGATGCATTCGTTTCAATATTAGTCGTTTTCTCTGCCATAGTATTTGGAGGTATAATAGGGGTAATCGCGGGTTACAAGGGAAAATACACTGATGAAGTCGCAATGAGAATAACTGATGCTTTTCTCTCTTTGCCTGCGTTAATTCTAGTAATAGCCTTATCCGTATTATTTAACGAATCTCTGTCAGGGGTACTACTTGCTTTATCAATAGTTTGGTGGCCTATTTATGCAAGATTCTTCAGGGCTCAAACACTTAAAATAAAGAATCTGGATTATGTTCAAGCTGCAAAATTAAATCATGTTTCATTCACAAGATTGTTCTTTAGGTATCTCTTCCTCAACTCGTTGGATCCTATAATTGCCTATGCAGCACTTGATTTCGGAAATGTAATTCTTACATACTCAACCCTTGCATTTTTGGGAATAGGCCTGGAGCCTCCGATCCCAGAACTGGGAGCAATGGCTTCACATGGTGTTGGGACTCTTCCAACAGGATGGTGGTTTGCCATATTCCCGGGATTGGCCATATTGATAATTGTAATCGGATTCGTATTGGTGGGAGATAGAATGCAGGACATAATATCAAACAGAATAAATTACTAGGTGAGAACTTTGTTACTAAGCATTAAGAAGTTAAATGTTACATACAACACGGTTGCCGGAAAATACAAGGTTATAGATAACCTCAATCTAGACATAGAGGAAGGAGAACTGATTTCACTGGTAGGAGAATCGGCATCTGGAAAATCCACCTTAGGTCAGGTTATTTCAATGATGCTTCCACCGGTAGGTAAATCCGAAGGTGATGTACTCTTCAACGGACAAAACCTGGTCAACATATCTGAACGAGAAGCCACAAAGCTGAGAGGAACCAGCGTATTTATGATATTTCAGAATCCATTAAATAGTTTGAATCCTGTTAAAAAAGTAGGTAACCAATTAATTGAAGCTCTCAATATTCGTTATGAAAGAACCGGAAAAAGTGTAAGTGAAACTGAAGCTAGGAATGAAGTTATTGAAGCAATGACAAGCGTAAGGCTACCAGATCCTGAAAAGATTTTAAATAGATACCCACATGAACTTTCAGGTGGTCAGGTTCAAAGAATTGTAATTTGTATGGCACTGCTACTGCAACCCAAGCTACTCATAGCGGACGAGCCAACAACGGCTTTGGATGTTACCATTCAGGCTCAGGTTGTAAAATTATTGAAGGAACTCAACCATAAAACAAAAATGTCAATCTTATTTATCACGCATGACGTCGGGCTTGCCTATGTTCTTTCAGATAAAATGTTAGTATTTTATGCAGGCAGGGTGATGGAAATGGGAAATACGACAGATCTTGTAAGTAACCCGAAACATCCTTATACAACAGGCTTACTTGCGAGTATACCTTCAGCACCAAAACAAAATGGCAGGTTGTATTCCATTCCAGGTTCACCTCCGTCTTATCTCGATTTACCAAGTGGTTGCAAATTTAGCCCCAGATGTAAGTCAGTTTTCGCTAAATGCGAGGAATCAGAACCAGATTACACAGTAAATAAGGACAGGGAAATCAGGTGTTGGCTTTATGAGTGATATATATAAGTTTGAAAATATAAAAAAATATTATCTGGCAAGGAAGAGAGGACTCTTGGATTCTCTTTTCAGAGTGCCAAAAATTTATGTGAGAGCACTAGACGATGTGACACTTTCCATACCGGAGGGAAAGGTGCTTGCGGTAGTAGGAGAAAGTGGTTCCGGTAAAACTACACTGGGTAAGATTTTAGTAACCTTGGAGAAGGCAACAGATGGTGTTCTGACCTTTAATGGTGTTGAGGTAAACAGAAAGAATCAAGCGAAGATCAGGAGGAATGTTGACATGGTATTCCAGAATCCTGCAACTTCATTAAATCCTAAGATGAAGGTTAAGGACATAGTGAAGGAATCAATTTTAAATTTAACCCCGGACAATAGAAAGGCATTTGCAAGTGAAGCTAAATCTCTTGGCATTAGCATAGAAAAGCTGCAGGAAAAAAAGACCGAGGAGGCAATATCAACAGTGGGCCTGGCCTATGACGAAGTAAAGAATAAACAGGCAAGAGAAATGTCCGGGGGACAGGTGCAAAGAATTGCAATAGCAAGGAGCATAATTAAACACCCAAATCTGTTAGTTCTCGATGAACCAACATCTGCTCTGGACGAATCCATTCAGGCTCAGGTTCTGAACATTCTCGTAGATATTCAGGAAAAATTCAAATTAACGTATGTTTTCATAACGCACAACATTCTTGTTGCAAAATATATCTCCGATTACATGATAGTTATGTACGCAGGAAAAATCTTTGAATACGGGAAAACTGAAGCGATACTCCAAAAACCTTTACATCCATACACCAAATTGTTGTTAAGTTCAGTTCCAACAACTGAAACAAAGGATGTCAATCCACCAAAAGGTGATGTACCAAGTTTAATCAACTTGCCAACAGGATGCAGGTTCCATCCAAGATGCCCATTCGTCATGGAAAAATGTAAAGAAGCAGAGCCTCCAATACGTAAGAATGGGGATAACGAAGTAGCTTGCTGGTTATATGAATAAGTCCGGAATTGAAAAAACTACAATTAAAAGCTTAATCGCCCTTTTAATTTTTTCCTCTGTGCTGGAAATTAGAATTTCAAACCTATCCAACTATTTTATTTTCGTGCTTGCATGGTTAATCGTGACCGCTCTTTACGAATTTTATAAGTATTCATCCAATTACATCATTGGAGACAAGGGAGTAACAATAAAGACATTAATGAAGGAAAATCTGATTCCATACGGATCACTAGTTGATGTATTTCTCGTTAACGGCTTTCTTCAGAAGAGGTTTGCACTCTCATCAGTGTATCTAGTAAAGCAGAACACAACCATCCCAATTAGGGATATCAAGAATGGGGAAGCTGTCCTGGGCGATATCCAGATGAGAATAGGAAAAAGCCCCAATGTCAACGAATCAAAATTACAGGATGACTTAAGATAAAAGTGAAGTTGTGTAGGTTAACTTCAATTAGCGAAATGACTATTGGTATTAATGAAATTCTGCAGTATTTTACAAAAATCCCAAGTGATTCCTGGAATTATGCATGATGAAAGAATTGTAACTTTCAATGAAATTGAGAAGGAGGCAGGATTCAATCTGCCTGATAATCTACTCGTGTTTATTGCAAATGAGACTTTTTATAAAAAATTGAAGATCTTTATGGAGAATAACATTTACCACAAATTCAAAAATGCAATACAAATAGATCAGGTCAAATTTGCACCACCATTGACCAATCCAGAAAAAATATGGTGCATAGGCCTAAACTATCAGGAACATGCACTCGATCTTGATGCGGTGATTCCCACGGAGCCCGCCAGTTTTATGAAACCAAATACCACCCTGATAGGCCATATGTCAAACATAGTCTTACCAAAGGGGTACGGTAGGATAACTGGAGAATCAGAAATGGCAATGATACTCGG
>JAJZXP010000212.1 GCA_021806345.1 Thermoplasmata archaeon
ATAAATTAGACGATTTTTTCCAATCCTCGTTGAATGTATTTTTGAACAGTTTCTTCAGTCCGAATTTACGTATTATAATTCCGACCTCCCTGTTCTTCAAAAGGCTAGTATCTGAAAAATTTTGAGATCCTATGAATACAAATTTTCCAGTGTTGATCATCTTTGCGTGCATGTACAATTTATTTGAATCCATCAACTTCACCCGCACACCTGCCCTATCAAGATCAACGGCGTTTTTCATATCCTGACTGGAAACGCTTGATGGAAGAATGATGCGAACCTTTTTCCCCTTGCTCTTAAGCGTTGCAAGAATCTCCTTATCGTCTCCCAATTCCTCTGTTTCAATTTGCAATTTTTTGGCTTGGGCAAGTATTCCTACAATTCTATTTTCCGAATCCGGGGAAACTATCAGGGACTTTCTGTCTGCCTCACCCGCCCTCTCTCCTCTCCAATCAGACTCAAAAATGCTCATTAGGGATTTGTGCACTCTTCTCTCATCGCCAGTTACAAAATATTCCCTATTTGACCGAAAGGCCGCCTGAGTAAGGTTCATGGTTCCGATCAAATACCTCTTTTCATTGAACATATACTTCGCGTGGTCAAAAACGTCATTTCCGTTAAATCTGGAGGGCGATATGTTAACTTGGGCACCAGTGTTCCTTAGATTCTCGAGATTGACGTGGCTCCCCCCTTCGTATGGATGTCCATCTATTATCACCTGGACATTTACTTTTTTCTCCACACTCTCCTTGATTGCCTTCATAACCTGTTCATCATCAATAAGATAACAGTTCACACGCAGGTACTTCTCTGACTCCCCTATCAACTGTAAGACTTGGGATAGGCCAGCATCTGGCTCTCTGAAAACTTCCATGTAACAAATAGGTAAAGCGTTATTATAAAAGTTACCATATCTTCTTGACTTCATACATGAGCAATGAGGAATGGACGCATTCTCTTGAGGAATTAATCAATTCTAACTTCAGTAAGGATGTAGAAAGGAAAAAAGAGGAATTTTTATCCTTTAAAAATAGGAGTGGACAGGAAATTTTTTTTGAGTTATGTTTTTGTTTTCTCACTGCCAACACTTCTGCAGACTTAGGAATCAGAATGCAGGAATCAATGGGTATGGATCCGTTCATTTCATATTCACTTTCCGAACTTACCAAAAGGCTCAAGAACGAAAGATACAGGTTTTACAATACTAGAAGTAAATACATTGTGGAATCCAGATGGATTATTGACGAACTCCCAGTTATTCTAAACCACCCGAATTCATGGTACAAGAGAGAATTCTTAGTTGAATCACTTAAGGGCATTGGGTATAAGGAAGCCTCACATTTTCTTCGAAACACAGGTTCCTTTCATTACGCAATCCTTGATAAGCATATAATTAGGATGATGGACCCAGAATTTTCAAGAAGCGGGAAGGCGCTAGATAGGAAAAAATACTACCATTACGAGAATAAATTCCTTGAGATTGCATCTAAATTTAAACTCGAACCTGGAATATTGGATCTCTATATGTGGAAGTTAGCAACAAACAAGCTCATAAAATGAACCAAAAATATCTCGAAAAAAAATAATGTCTTGAACGTTAATGGGTTTTATTAAAAAATGACCATCTTAACCTAGTTAAGTTTAATTATCAACAGTGCATATTTTAAGAAGCCGACATTAATTTTATGTTTGCTAATTACATTTAAATAAAACGTCCTTATTCGCGATTGAGGATTTTCATGGTATATAGTCTGGTAACAATCGCACTAGGTGCAGTAATGAATGCAGTACCTGCAGTGACAACTTCAGGATATTCAGTCAGCACCAGTGCATTATTGGCAATTGCTGCTGCCATTGCCATTGCAGGTGGTTTAATTGGTACGGGTATGGCACAGCAGGGAATAGGAGCATCGGGAATGGGTATAATTGCGGAGAAACCCGAGAAATTGGGACAGGTATTAATATTCTTTGTCATTCCTGAAACACTTTGGATTATAGGTTTGGTTCTGGGATATGTTCTTTTGAAGCAAATTTTGTGAACTATTCATGAGCGCCGAAGAAATAATAGAGGAAATAGAAAAACAGGGAAACCTGAGCCTGAAGGCCATTCAGGATGAATGCAGTAAGAATTTAAAAGAAATGACTGAGAAGTACAACAGGGAAGTAAAACAATTGCGCGAAGAATCAGAAAGAAGGCTCAGTGAGCATCTGATGCGAATGGAGGTTACCTTCAACGATGAAATGGTAATTGGAAAAAAAACCGTTTTTCTTGCCAGGAGCAGGGAAGTACTGGACTCATTTTGGGAACAATTGGCAGAATCCACTGATAAGGTAAGAAGCGATAAAAGATATCATGCCTTCATGTTAAAGGCCATAGGGGAATCACAATCAAAACTTGGAAAAAAATTAACAATTTACAGTTCGCCCAAAGATAAAAAAATCGTGGAAAACATAGAGGGTGAATTTAAATTTGTAGGATGGGATAGAGAAGATCTGGGATTAATTGCAATATCCAATGATGGTTCAAGAAGTCTGAACATATCCTTAAATTCAATTATTGACGAGGCTCGCGATTCAGTGGAATCAGAGTTGTTGAGTGAGTTGGGTGTAAGATAATGGACGCAACCTTCTATGGTCCATCTGCAAAGTCAAGGATCCTGAGAACCGAACTTTTAGATCACAGGGTCATGGAAGATTTGATAAATGCCGAAAATTATTCCGATCTATTAAGAATTCTCAATTCAACTCCCTATGGGAATTATATCCAGTCACTATCAACACTTTATAGTTCGTATGAACTTTTAGAACTGGCTGCGGATTCAAGAATGTTTGAAGTGGTGATGAAAATTGTGGAGGCACCGCCGGCCAGCGCCAGAGAAACCATTAAGAGTTATATATCACGATGGGACATAGAATCCATAAAGAGCATAATCACAGCAAAATTCCTGGGCAGAGAATTAAAAAACAGGGATTTATTCATCATCGACCAGAAAAATTATCCACTTGGCTTGATGGGAAATTTACTGAGCAGGGAAGATTATTCCCTTATCATGAACGAGTCTGACGTGGAAGGAGTTTCAAAATATCTTGTAAAACTCGGTTATGGAATCTATCTTATGAGATACATGGACGAATACAGGAAGGAGAGGGACGTTTCTGTCCTTCTTTATTCCCTGGATGTCGCATATTATGAAAGGCTGGTTGCCAGCGTAAAATATTTTCTTGGCAATGAGGCACCCATGAGGGATTTTGTCAGAGATCAAATCGACCTTAAAAATCTCCTCACCATAATGAAAGGAAAGGATCTGTTACTGGATTATGAATCATTAACAGGAGGAATAATCCAGGGCGGTAGGCTAGGGGAAGAGAAGTTGAGGGAAATATTTTCAAGTGATGGAACAGTAAGGCAGAGGTCCCTTTCATCCTTTGGAGTTGAAAAAATTCCAGAAGGCGCAATTACGATGGGGGAAACGGAAATATTGCTTAGGAAGGAGCTCTACAGGAAGACAATGGAAAGATTCTCGGTGCAGGCAAATTCTCTTGGCTCTATTTTCCTGACAATTCTTAAGTATGAAATAGAGAGAAATAACCTGAGGATTATTTTTGCAGGTAAAGCTTACGACCTTTCACCCGAAAGCATCAGGAGGATGATTCTTTAATCATGAAACCAATCGATTCGGGACCTGGCACAATTGCCGTTATCGGGGAAAGATCAATATCCATGGGTTTTAGATTAATAGGGATAGAAGATACATATGAAGCCGTTGGGGAAGAAGCACTGAAACTTCTCTCCACGC
>JAJZXP010000186.1 GCA_021806345.1 Thermoplasmata archaeon
CAAAAAAAGGCGGCCACGTTGCATTTGAAGTTGGGGAAGTCAGAAAAGGCAGGATCAACCTGGATGAGTATATTCTGAAAAAGGGCATAGTTACCGGATTCGAAGTGGTGTGTGTTTTCATTAATGACCAGGATTTTACTAAAACTTCCAATATCTGGGGGGTCAAGAATAGCAAATTGGGGACAAATTCAAATAGAATTATTCTGATGAGAAAGGCTTGAAATTTTAAGCAGAGATATTCGGATAACTTACTAACATAAATTGAAACTTAAGAAAGTTTATAATTGCCAGGATACTGAGGCATTGCTTTGATTTACGATGAAAAATAGTGCTGTTATTCATTTTCCGCAAGGCTTCACAGCCACTGTTCCGGAAAGCATTCTCCAGATGGTATAAAAGAGAAGAGCATCCGCACTAACTTAAAACGTCCCTTAGAAAGACTGCAGAAATATTTCCTACACTCGAGAGGATCATAATATTTCATGAAACAGTGTATAAGACAATTTACCTCGTTTCCATGACAATGATGGACTCATACGGTTAATTCGTGTACGATGAGCAGTAAATCCATATAGACGGCATAGAGAAATACAAATTTTATAGAAAAAAATATAAGCATTAGAGTCTTTATTATTAACGATTTCAAAAAATAGTTTAAAGATTCAAAGGTGATGAATGGTTTGGATATAAAAGATAAAGAACTCTACGATAAGTTGGTGGTAGATTCGAATCAACGAAATGAGCAAATTGAAAAGATTATAATGGATAAAGTTCCAAACTTAATTAAGATAAGGACCGAAGATGGGGGAATCGATTTCGAGAACTACGATGACCTTGAGAACACCGAAAGAATATTGTTATTCTTAATTGGCAAATTTCTTGCTAAAAGACTAGGTTTGATTGAAAAGACTTCATTCAGTCAGAAGGATATTTATAGTGAATTAGAACTACCGCGAACTACAGTCCAGGGAAATCTTAAAAAATTAAAAGAAAAAGGTTACATAATAAAGACAAGTGAAGACAGTTACACAATTTCATACCACAGAATTATAGGAATACTTGAGGGAATTTCAAATACAAGGAAGGGATATAAATGACTTTGGAAGATCTTGAAAAAAGGGTTGAACTTCTTGAGCACAGAGTTACTTCACTTGAGGATAAAGGCAGTAAAGGCGATGTAGCAAAGAGAGTCAAACAACAAACTATTGGTGAATTTGTTATCGAATCCGGAGCGAAAAGTTACAACGAAAAGACTTGTGCCATTGCTTCTTACATGGAAAAGTTTCGGGAGAAAAAGTCCTTCACAAGTGAAGATATAACTCAAGGATATCGTGATGCGAGAGAATCGCTCCCAAAGAACGTATCAGACACTGTGAAGGCCTGTGCTCAAAAAAAGTGGTTTTCTGAAATCAACAAAAATGCAAAAACTGGTGCAAAGGAATATCAGTTAACAAACACTGGCGCCAAAGCGGTTGAATATAACTTTAATCACAAGAAAACAAAATGAAGTCGGTTGGTTTCACTCCAATATGAGTTAAAATTATTACGAAGCGTGAATACATGAAAGAGAAAATAATTGAATTTCTTTCTGAGAATGAGAAACTCGAGATAAATATTGTATGCGATTTGGTTGAGGCTTTTTCGATCCAGAAAAATGAATATTTTAAGGGGAGGTACGAAGAGAGCTTATTAAGGGCGGGAGTGTTTGTAGAAGACCTGTTTATTTTGCTAAACTACATACTTAGTAAAGAGAAATTAGATGAAATAAAACCATCTCAGTTTGACCAAATTTCTTCACAATTAGCAAAGGCCAAAAATGAAGATATCCCAGAATCAATTAGAATTCTGGTGCCACGAATTGCCAAGTCAATGATTTATGATGTGAGAAGTAAAACTGGAGCGATTCACAAAAAGAGTATAGTGCCTGACAAAATAGATGTAAAACTAACGATTTCTGCTGCCGATTGGATTATGGCAGAACTTCTTAGAACTTATCACAAAAGAGATACGATGCTTGTTCAAAGTCTGATTGATGAGGTCATTGAAGATTTTCTACCTGTTACTGAAAAGATTGGTGAAGATTTTTACATTAATCAGAAGGTTAATTGCGAAGATGAAGTCCTGATACAATTACATGAAAATCAGAATGGACTAACAAGATTGGAGTTGGGGAAACTTATTACAAATTTCTCTTCGTCTAATGTGACAAAAGTACTTAAGAAATCTATCATTGAAAAGAGGGTATTTAGGGTTAATGCGTCAGGCAAATACATCATTTCAGACACTGGAAGAATATGGATCCTTGACAGAATTAGTAAACTTGGTTTTTTTAATAAGGTCTAGAATGGGTTTGGCTTTTAGTTTTTTTCTATAAATCAACTTCAACCTAAACTATTCCTGTATTCGTAACCTTTAAAAATCTTCCCTTATCGTTCTCTGATTATAATTTCATCAAAAAACCCATTTTCATGTTATAATAAATAGTGTCAGTTTACAGGGTTTACCCACTTTAGATTCTTGATATACCAATTTAAGGAAACCATTTGTCAAAGGATGTACCTTTTCTATAATTTCCTTGTGTTATGCAATTGCCATTGTCTTGTCGTATTTACTTTTCAGTTCCTTTGTATCAATAAACTCTCTAATGGATACTTTCTTTCTTTTTTGAGGTTGCGTTTCACCTTTCAGTTGAGACTCGATAAATCTTAAGATACGTTCATGGTCCTCTAATATTGACTTGGTAATATCTTTCAAATAGCTTCCCTTTACCAATAATTAACTTTTCAAACTTCTCAATCAATCCATCGATCGACAAAACAAAACCTTCGTATTCACTTCTTTCAAGGTGTTTAATACTACCTGCACTTATTAAATCTCTAACTCGTGCATTGATAATTGAAGGTTTTAGATTGATGATTTTAGACAATTCTTCAGCATTAGCAATTTGTTTTATTGAATTATCCACCTTACATTGAAGTTCCTGAATCCTATTGCCAACTTTCTTAATACTCAATACTAAATGTATCTTGCCTACATTCGGAATTTTCTAACTAATTTCTCTTGCCAAAAGATCTAAGTCGTTCAGCAAGCCCTCGTTAGTTTTGTAGGCATTGTATAGATTTGGCCAGTATCCCGTTGGAACATTTAGGAAAAAGTTAAAGATAGCGGTTCCAAACACGGAATTCTGTTGCACGAATACATTAACATTTGCTGCGAGCGAGTTTTGCCGATTAATTCTGCCATAGAGAACTTTATATTTTGGCTCAATAATCTCTTCCTATAATTTATAAACATCTTCAAAAAGATGATAATATCTTAAGCAGGTTGGGACCTCAACGACCCCATGCGACTCACCGCATTTTCTAACTTTTCAACCAAACAAGGGAAAGTGGTTTGGCATATCTTTGTAAAGATAGTTGTCGACTCTGCAGAATAGTATTGATCCTGCCTTATACTCTGTATAGAAGGCAGAATGAAACGTTGGTGAATGTTCAAACCGAGCCAAATTTGGCTTCTCTAGGTGAGTAAACGAAGCTATCATAACTCACATTATAACGAAAATTGACATCTGGCATCACATCTTGCAAGTACCGAATCAAAATTTGTAAGTTTTTCTTGTGGTCCTCCAAGTGTCTTCCTTTAATTGCATATACTTTCTTGAATCAATTTGTCAAGAGAGTAGCCCCAACTACCGAAAGCCCGCCAATGCCATTACCTATTAAACTGCTTAAAACAACGTCTGTGAAAGCCATCGTTGATTTCCTCTATATAGGTTTAAAATTTATTGAC
>JAJZXP010000346.1 GCA_021806345.1 Thermoplasmata archaeon
TCCAAGAGTGTCTGAAATCAGTTTTTTTTGCATTTCCCAGTCTGTTTCATTCTCTCTTCTATCCTGTATGAGCATCATCTGGGAAGAAATCACTGTCCTCGTTCCCTTGTATTGTCTTCTTGATCCAAGCCGTTTATTCAGAATTACCCACAGAGTATCCCCCCTTCTATACGAAACATCATCACTTCTAGGAGAGGAGTTTGCAAAATCCCTTAAGCAGTCCAAATCAAGAATTATTGTATTACCACCTCTTATAGGTCCAAAAGTCTCCGTGTCCTGATAATAAAATACTTCTGCGTCTCCTTTTTCATTGGATGGATAGGATGCCTTCCTAAACACGGCTTTTCTAAGAATCGTTCCCGCTTCTTTAGAAAATTCATCAAGTGAAGTGTTATGAAGATCTCTCCATATGGGAGTTTCAAGGTGTCTGAAGGATTTCTCAGGAAAATCGTAGAAATAAGCAGGGAATTCTTTCATGATATTATCTCTGTCCATGAGTTCATTTTCTCTTCTGAAAATCTGATTACCTTCTATCATTACCCTTAAATTGTAATAGAGATCAAGCATTTGAGTTCTGGCAGTTGACATAATTGGAACTGGCGGATCCCCTCCAACCTTTCCTACCACTATACCTATACCATTTTTCTTCCATATACTAATATGGCCCAAAAGCTCTTTTCCTGTGATTTTAGAATCCATTGTTCCCCAGTAAATATCTTTTAGAGAGACATCATCATCAATTATCCAGGCTACAGGATTGGTGTATTTTAGGCATTCAAGATAAGTATATCTGTGAAGTACTGTTCTTCCGAATGATATCCCTATTCTGTTTCTTTTGTCTATATAATAAGAACCAAGAATACCGGAATCTGCAACCCGCATGGCTTCATCAAGGCTGATAACAGTCAGTTTAATCCCAGCTAAGGCCAGCCTTTTCGAGTTTTCGAACACCATTTCTCTTGGCAATCCAGCATTATCTGAAACTACAAATGCAGATATGCCTCCCATAGTTTTGTTAAATTCTATAAGTTCCGAAGTGAGTCCTTCGAAATAGTTCGGTTCAGACAGTATGACACCAAACACCAGGTTAATTTTGTTACCTGTGGAGTTAGCTAACAAATCTGTCACCTATCTACAGTGTTGTTCTCAGGAACTCGCTCTGGATAGCATCCAAAATATATCTCCGCTCTATCAAGAAAGAGTTTTCTATCATTCTCATCCATGAAAGGCATATACTTATAATAAAATCTTTTAAGACCAAGACACTTTTTCTCTGATCCCACTTCGGAAAGTCTCCCCTCTCCATAGGCAAGATGGTGAACCATATGTCGTTTCAGGGTTGTGATTTTTATATTACCAAGGGCTAGGAGCCGCAGGCATAGATCTCTGTCAGTTGTGCTAGGAAGGTTTTCGTCGTAACCTCCAGCCAGAAGAACTTGAGAAAATTTTACAAACAAATTTGAACCCTGAATATGAGGGTTCCCAATAAGAAAGGATTTTTCGGATAAAGTCTCAGGAATCGATAGATAATTTCCTGAATCACCTTTGCTCTCATATCTAATTATACCACTAACCACCCAGTCCGAGTCACTCTGCATAGCTGCATTATAACAGGAATCCAGGTAATCCGACTCCCACCAGTCATCGTCATCCAGAACTGCTATGAAAGTTCTAACTGGATTAAAACCATCAAAAAGCATTTCAGAAAAAACAGTATTCATTGCACCTGTGAGATTTTTTTCCCTAATATTGATGATATGTTTCACACGGAAATTTGCATTTTTTAATACAGCAATATCACTAACAGAGAGAACTTCATCCGAATCAGATACCACATATAAAATATCCGGTGTCCTACTCTGATAGAAAACTGAAGGAATCGAAATGTCTATCAACGATTGTCTTCCGGTAGTGCTTATTATTACAGCTAAGGCTGGTTCACTTGAGGAGCTATTGCAAGGCATTTTCATTCACTCAACCCGTTTTGCTTCATCTGAAATTGTATCGGTTTGCATCAGATTACTGTTTATCTCATCAGCAACCCTGATTAATCTTGCCTTATCTCCAAACGCATTGATGAGTTCTGATGTGTCCTTGGGGACGCACTTCCCACCATATGGTCCCTTGTAGGGTTCAAGGTGGGCGCTGTTTGCTACCCTTCTATCTGTATATATAATTTTCATTACATCCGAAGCATTCGCCCCACATGACTCTGATATTTTCTCCATTGTGTTTGTGTATGTCACTTTCATGGCAATATATGCGTTGTGAGCGAGCTTTCCAATTTCCGCGCTTTTATAATCTGTTCTGATTATTATGGCATCTTTCGCCCAGATGTAAAGATTATGGACATAGTCCATGAGTTCTTCATTTCCTGAAATTACTATACGATCTGGATTTGCAGTCCATATAAAGGCATTTTTCTCACTCATAAATTCCGGGGAATACACTAAACTTAAGGCTGGATATTTTTTAATGGCGTTATCCATGAACCCAACTCTTAACGTACTCTTTATCACTACTACACCACTGAAACGGTCTCCCTGCAATCTCGATAGCACTTCATCTATATGACTGCAATCAAGTCTTCCATCTTCACCCTCTGGAGTTTGAACACAGACAAACACAGCCTCGCATCCAAGAACTTTGTTCCAATCATAGTCTCCAAGAACATCATAGCCAATAACACTATAAAAGTAGCCCATTACTGCACTAAGAGCCGTTCCCACAGAACCCAAACCAATTACTCCAACCAATCTCTTTTTTCCTTTTTGGACTAATCCAACCGAATAACTATCTGTAGCAGCGTCGATCTTTTTTGAAAGATCCAAGCTTAACTGAGAGTTGCCCAGCTGAACACATCCATCGATGTATTCATACATTAATTCAATATTGTGCAATATTATAAATATTTTTGTATTTGTTAAAATTTGTGTATAAATGACTTGTTTTGACTTAAACTCCTTTAAAAATTGTCTTTAAGTGAAAAGTCTGTTATTTATAACCCTATCTTTAAATTCAAGTTCTCCTTTTTTTGCTCAATGGTTCGTTGATAAGAATTTTTGCGTTAAAAATCAAAGCACGCTGTTCAGTAAATTATGTCATGATCACATTGAAATTTCTGGTTCATAGTGCAGGGCCACCACACCATTCGAAAACTTACTGGCAGAAATAAGTTTGAGTTTGTGCCTTTTATTTTTGTCATTGAAAAGCGTCTTCCCTGAACCCAGAATTATTGGTCTGATACGAATGCGGTATTCATCTATCATGTCCTTTGCGACAAGGGAAGACACAAGAGTTCCACTTCCTACGATCACCATATCCTTGCCCTTCTCTTTTTTGAATCTGGATACTGCTTCAACAGGATTCTCACGTATTAAAACTGCAGGACCCCATGGAACATCTTTGATGCTTCTTGAAAACACCACCTTCTTAAGATTGTTCAACTCTCCTATGATTTCTGCGTCAAAACCTTCTGGAGTGGGAGAAGCTTTTGGCCAGAACTCGCTGAACTCCTGGTATGTTACACGGCCATAAAGCATTGTATCTACCCTTCTGAGAATCTCCTTAGACCATTCAATTTCCTCTTTGCTGAAACCAAACCAGTCAATCTCATTATTCAGGCTTGTATAATAACCATCCAGAGAAATTATTGTATCAAGGATAACCTTTCTCATACTGTTACAGCCAATGTGGATATATAAAACATTCTGACGTTAGATTTTCTTTATTAGAAGGAAGTTCAACTAATATGGTTATAAACAAGTTAAGCCATTTTTATA
>JAJZXP010000433.1 GCA_021806345.1 Thermoplasmata archaeon
CAAATCGTATTATGGTATTATTAACTCTATTGGGAGTTTAGATTCTTTCTCTCTTGATTTTAGTTCCAGGATGTAATCTGAGATAGATTTGTCAAACTCTTTAGTATTAAAAACTATTCCATTATCCATTTTTGATGGACCGAGATATGCAAAAACCAAGTATATGGATTTTATTTTTTTATCCTGCATGAGAGAATACAATAACATTCTTTCGTAATAATCTTTTATTGTCTTCTCTTTTTGATCTTCATTGATCTTTGAAGGATTATCTTCTATATCCCCCTCCCAGAATACCGTGAATTCCACTATATGTTCATAACCCTCACTTTCGAAGACTAAATCGGGGCGAGACTTCTTTTTTCCTCCTTCTAGTTCAACAGCAGGATAAGAAACCTCCATGAAAAGACTCTTAGATTCATAACCATTATTTCTCAAATTGTGGTACACTTCAGAAACAAATTGAGCCTCCTGCCTCTGCTCCCTATTTCTTCGATCTAAATTTTCGCTTACTACATTTTTTCTTAGAGTTTTAGCAGATTCATCAACAGCTCTTTTCAAATCATTCAAAAACGTGTTCATTTATATCAATAAATAGATAGAACCTATTACATATATATTTTACTCCTCTACGGCTGAAAAATATCCTAATTTACTGTTTCATGAATCAAATGTATTACTGACCTGCTCTTATGTTAGTACTAAGTAAAATTTACTATTTTTCAAGATATAAATATCAATTGTGGATTGGTAAGCGTGTCTTAAATCTTTTATAAGTTAACTGTGAATAAAAATATAGAGTGATTTAAACGCTTAATGGACCATAGACAATGAGACCTCACTAATATTAGATGAAAAAATCGGCGAACTTTAAATCAGATTACCCCTATGCCGAGAAGAATCAAACTGATACCGAACATCAGTCCAACGAAATACAACGCTTCTACTATGTCAAATCTTTTTTTCTCGTTGTACATAATTCACTAACCAATTTTTGTATATTAAGATTATTGCATTTCCTCCCTGTGCAGTATAAGTGCAAGGAATCCTGCAGATATGGCGACACCAAACCATACCAAAGCCGCAGAAATTCGTGCAAGGTCAAGAAAATCTATAATTCAGCTGCCTGCAGGTATAGAAAACCCTTCAAATGCCGCAAGAAGGCTTAACAGAGAAACGCCGCTAAGGACATGTTTAAAATCAGTAAAATCAGGTGAAAAATTAGGTTGCCATTGAATCATAGCAGACCGAAAACCCAAAGAAGCCCAATTCCTCCAAAGGCCATCAGTATGAGTCCAATGATGTTGTAGGAGTTCATCCCTCGCCTACCTTGCCTATTCTCAACATCCATATAATAACCAATCCCTAGTTCTATATAATTATTTCTTCTCTTCTCCGTAGAGATAGAAAGCAACTCCGCCTGACAGTGCAGCCATAAATATCCACAATGCCCCAGCGTAGGTTCTGTTGAAATAGAACAAATCTATTATCCCATTTGCCGCAGGTATAGAAAACACCTCAAAGGCAGCAAGAAGGCTTAACAGAGAAACACTGCCAAGGACATGTTTCAGCTTTATGTGAAATGAACTGTCCGCTTTGTTCAATTTGCTGGCCGCATATTTTGTTAAAGCAGATTTTCTTCGAGTAGCTGGTTTCCTCGATGTTGCCTTGCGGTTAGTGTTCCCTGACATTATTGCTCCTCACAATTTCTCTGAGATCTCGTTTATCAGCCATCTTGCATTGTTCATGACCCGATCAAGATTCTCCTTACCAAGATCATTTCCATGAGACCTTGCATTATCGAGCCATCCCTTAATGTAAGCACCGCTGTCATCCTTGAAATCAAATCCAAAGTGTGCAACGACAAGGTATGTGGAAAGTTCTGCAATTTAATTCCTATAGCTTTATTTTATAATGACTTTCAACCTTTTGAGGGACTGACATATAAGCATATGGATACATATCCGCAGCCTTAGTTTCACTTAACTAGGCTTGCAAATGGCTCATATTACATTGTCTCAGCTACGACATTCTCAAAATTTTGATTTGCTTATAGGGAATTACAGAAAAAATACTTTTCCTTGACTACTCTGCTTTGTATCATTAATATTTGTACTCTTTTTCCATTACTAAATCGTCCCCATCAATATGCTTAACTTCGAATCCATTCTTTTTATAAAACGAAATACCGATACTATTTTTTTTGTGAACGTATAATATACATTCAACAATACCTTTTTTCTTCATTATTTTCTCTGCTTCCAACAGCAACAATTCACCAATTCCTCTATGTGTATATTCTGGCTTGAGATATAAGCGAAGTAATTCAGCTCTATAATCACCTATCTTTAATTCAATAAATCCGATAGGTATTGACTTTACAAAAGAACCAAGGAAAATTATACCATCATCTTTTTGGGACCGTATTATATCATTCAATAGTTTTTCTCTAGAATATTTCTCACTTATCCAGTTCTCTATAAACTCTTTATTATAGATGTCTTTGTATGTCCATTTCCACGAGTCTCTAGCAATTTCAATAATTGATTCTACATCTTCAGCAGTTAATTTCTTAATCGTCGTGGGCATTTTCAACCATTAGCCTCCAGATAACAAGCATAATCAACTGATTACAAATGGACTTTATGCTTTAAGAGTAAATTGTTTAAAACCCAAAACCCAATATGGAATGTATTAAAAAAGACAAAAAATTATAGAATTAGGTTGTTGAATATGATAGAAATTGATTTCAGAGAATTCTGAGAACTATTCCATAGCATATAAATTACAAATAATCGCCGGATATTTTGATTGTGGAAGAGACTTGGAAATAAAAATATGTTTAAGGGTTGTGCCAAAATTAAATTTTCGGAGAAAGTTGATTCATGACTTCCATCTTTTAATTCCTTTCCTTATTATAGTTTTATTATTATGAATTCAATGAGTTTGTTAATATAGACAAGCTTCTTCTTGATACTAGTTGCGAATTCGAGAAGGCTAAAGTCAGCGCAGATTGAACCAATAACCAATGGAGTTATAACGAATTGAATTTACTTTCGTTTAGTGAACCTTTACAGATTTTAAAAGAGGCAAAGCAAGGTAAAAATTTAGATCCGTAAAGTATAGTATAGTTTTACATGCAGCACTCATTTCCTGTAATTTGAAATCCCTTACTCTCCTTCTTAGAACAAGTGATGCTGAAACAAGGGAATTTGACGCTCACCATGTGATAGTCGAGTGCTATTTAGATAGTTTTAAAAGTGGTCCTTTTTGATCCCCAGTTTAACCATAGGTTTGAGAAAACGGAATACCGTAAAATGCCATGTAGTTGAAGCGCGACGTTTTGATGTTTTCCTCAGATATTAAGGCGTTTACTTGTAATGCACCTCCAAATGGAGAAGCCATGTATGAATGTTTACAATAGATATGCTATTACATTTATTACTTGCACACTTACATGGAGTCCGTGTACATTCCAAAATTGCCATGATTTCAAATCATACTGATACCCATTTATGCAAAAGTGCTATCATTGTTTCAGGATATGGCGATTAAAGAAAAACTCGTTCCAACCGCTTCACTCAAGGCCTAGTATCGTGGCTATAATTAGTGTTCATTGCAGTGTAATGCGGTAACGATACGCAGGGAATAATTGGTCATATCTACGGATTGGACCAGATTTCTATGTAAAGGATAAACTTATTATATGTGTTCTATCTATTCTATAACATAGGTTGTATCAATGTCAGAATTTGCAAGAAAAGACTTTATAGGACA
>JAJZXP010000379.1 GCA_021806345.1 Thermoplasmata archaeon
GAAATCCACCCTCTTCAGCCTGTATTTGTTTTCCATATACCTGAATTTGGATGTTAGTTCTCCTATGTCAAGAGATGGAAAAACCGCACCTGTTTTATAATCCACCCTGCTCACTATGGTTCCTCCCGTAGTGATAAGTGAAATAGGTTTACCTGTTCCAGACTCTCTCGCCTCTTCTCCTTTACTTAACGCCTGAATCTTTCCTTTTTTTAAAACAGTAAGGGAATCGGGCTTTACAGAAATATTATAACCATTTTCTAATTTTATATTGAAGAAATCATTATCCATTGATATAAGGGTCCCGGTCATTTCCTTTCCCCTCCAGCTAAATTTAATCGTGTCACCCATTTCAGGTTTCCTTGAATCTGGCATGATTCATTATGTTTGATTCTTATTTTAATTTTTAAAAAAAATATGAATTTTCAAGTAGTCCAGGGTACGAAAGCCGCTGACATTGAGATATGGACTGAGTGCGGACGGTTTATGCTTTGCACATGTACTTAGATTCAGTACAAAACTACTCCAGTGAAAACCACTAAAAAATCATACTCGTAAATTCTCAGAAAGCTATCGGTCCGGAATGACTTCACCCTCTGGACAGAGATGCAACCGGAACTTGAGGGATTAAAGGCAATTGAAAATAGTGTACTAGAACCGTTGCAAAATTAGACGACCCTGCACAATTCAGATTAAGGAGATGAGAAAAATGCAGAAGCAAGAATATGTAATGAAAGAAATGATAGGTAGTTTTCTTTAGAACAGTAGGAAAGGAACGAAATAGCCCATGGAATGTTTCCTCACCAGCGTCATAGAAGATGAGGCAGAAATGCATTTATCTTCACTTCCCTATGAAAGAACAGAAGCGAGGGAGAAATATAAAAACAGAAGTCTGTAATGCAGGTTGTGAAACAAGAATTGGAGAATGAAACGTTGGAATCAACAGCTCAGGATGTTCTCATGAATGAGGGAATAGTAAAGGGATCGAAAATGTTTGAATGATGGTTTCCATCCCTGATCACTTATGCTCTTTGCAAGATTATGATTTTCCCGCAATCCATGTATATTAAGGTCTTCCAACACAACAGTACCATAATGGTTGGCTATCGCTGCTGATACTTTGCGGTTGAAGTCCTTTCTTGCATCCCTGATCTGTTGATGCGTCTTGTGCACTTTCAATATCTGCTTCTTGCTGAAGAATGCAGTGAACGCATTTTCATGTTTTCTGAGAATGTGCTGTGTGCCAGAGTTAGATATCTCATACAACCTGTCTTTCTCTTTCTTCAGTTCCGTTAGCATCTCACAGGTTCTGAAATAGTTAATATCTTTTGGTTTTCCGTTTTCCCTGCTAAGTGCATAATATTCGTTTCTTTTTAGAGAAAATAGTTCCACAATGATCGATTGGCATTAGAGTGCCTCTCCAGTAAGGCCTTCTGATCATTGTTTGGATAGAGCTGAACCTTAAATACTTTAATCATGTTGATGGATATACTTACATTGCCATTGAGATTGTTTATTCCTCGCTAACACCCATATAAAGCATCGGGGCTTGCACTCGGATCCCATTGTCAGATGGAACTTTTATACCTCTCGTCTCTGAAGATATCTCTTGATTAGACACATTACGACTTGAATTTAATAGTTGACTTTTTTCTGGGTCTGAGTTTATTACTATCTTTTTGGAAATTATTTAAAATTATAACAGAAAAAGGTAAATCTACCAATGCTTGAACCATTTATGCAATAGGGATATTCCTCTGACCCATTAGCTAGCAAGTATACCCTATATGTGTTCCCATGTTGGAGTGTGTAGTAATATTTATTTTTCCAGTATGATGGGTGGGAAACTGTGTTTTGTGTCAAGTCTTCAATGTATGTGTTATGGTAATCGTATTCAATATCGGGATTAGGACATGGATTTGCATCGTACATACAACCAGCTACCATGCTAACCTCCGAAAACGAAATGTAAAAATCCGTGTAAAGATTTGAATTTTCGAATATTCTTACTTCATATTTGGTTACGTTAAGATACTTTGTAATGCTGTAACCACCAATAGATGGAAGAAATTTCACACTAAAAGAAATATAATGACCTCCTCTGTGTGTAATCCATACTACTATACCCAAGAATGGAGATTGGCATCCAAATTCAGTATAAGATGATTTGTTTGCCATTTGCTTTTGCGTCACTTCGGATGGAAAAGAACTGAAATTCGCACTAAGTACTTCTATTCCAAAGGGCATTGCAGAGGAGTAACTTACATTAAACCGAGCAAAAAATGGAAAATTACTGCATTTTAATTCAATAATACATGAGGAAATTAAAGTTGAATTGAGATAGTTAATATTATTCCCATTCTGACAGAATGAGTTTATTGTTTTATTTATGAACCTACCCTCTTGTGTTTGGTTTGGATTCATTGAGTATTGGATTGCATAGTTAGTAGAGCAGTTGAAACTGTTTATTTTTGGTTTTGAAAATACACCTTCTTCGTTTAATAAGAAGCTGAAAACAAATATGATAACAACCATCACGGCAAATATTTTGTATTTATTTTTCTTCCAATATTCATTCATTTCAATCCCCTACTGAAAGGTTAAGTTCAACCCCTCTCCTGCAATCAGAGAGTTTGCATTAATATTTTCCAGATCTTCTACCTGTCCATTAGAATAACCATATAGTATATAATTAGTTCCGGGTTCTGCAAAAAATCCCATGTTTCCATTGTTTTCAACAAGTCTGCATAGCGAATGGCTTTGTTCGTTTTCTAAATAAAAGGCGTCTCCAGACAAACTACTTGGGATGTGTTCCGAGTAAAGGAACGTTGCAGGCACGAAGTCAACTTTTTCTTTGGCAATAGCTCCAGACTCACTAGTCAACGCCGACCCCGCCATTAAATCGTATATTGTTTTGTATTCTATGCATAAACTGAAAGACTGGTCTAGATAACCTTTACTAACGCAAATATAGCCTATTAATCCAGAGCCATATAAGTTCTTTCCTTTTTCGCATGAAAGCCCACTAGTGAAAATGTTCCCGCCGGTAATGCCATAGCTAACAGTTGCCGGATTATTATTATCATTTTCATTTGACTTGCATTCACCTTGTGCTGTTTTAACAAGGTTTTCTGCATCATTCATGGTTGATGCTCCTGATGCAATATAAGACACTCCTGGAACAAATGATAACCCGTCCAACATTAAAGACAAAAGTTCATTAGATTCTGCATTTAATTTACTATTTGAAGTTGTAACATTAATGCCTACTTGGTAACATGAGTTTTTAGGAAGCAAATTGACCGTCACGCAATTTGCGCCTGTTGTTTGAACTGTAGTCTCTAGACATGCAGGGAAGTTTATTGTTGACACAGATGGTTCTATATATTCAACAAAACATCCGGCTCCTATATCTGTGAGTTCTAGTTTTACCATTTGTCCACCACCGCCATCAAACTCTTTGTAAGATGTATCTCCAATTATAAAGTTGTCAGGCGATAATCCTGATTTGTACGTATTTTCTGTATGATTTAAAACAATACTTCCAAAAATTTTGCAACTTTGCAGGTGGCAATCGTTTGCTAGGTATATATCCTGATTTCCATTGTAACCAATTTCACCGAATTTAACATCATTTACTACGTAAGACGAGGATTTTGTCAGGGTTTTATAATAGGGCTTATAAACTGGTTCGTTGTTATAACAACCAAATCTTCTGCAAAAACACTTATATGTAGATGTTAAACATATATTTCCAC
>JAJZXP010000365.1 GCA_021806345.1 Thermoplasmata archaeon
AGACCTTTAAAAAAACAGATCTCAGTAAAAAACTGGAAGAGGTGAGCAATAAAATGAAATGGAAATCTGAGTTATCCTATATAGTAAATCCACTCCCTGACAATCTGGAAGTTAGATCGAAGCTGGAAGAGGCCCTTGATCTGTTGTAGATTTGGAAAAAAATTCCCAATAATTTTCTGAATCAGGCATGATAGGAACGTTTACTCGGTATATACGATGAACCAGTCAGGATTCGATTAGTTTTGAGTGAATACTTTCTGCTGTATATAAACGGAATGAAACCTTCCGTTATCTCACAATGTCCAAGATTTACTCGACACCCGTGCCCGATTGTTTGAAAGGCAAGAATCATATTGTAGCTATACATTAGTTACACAAGGCATAAACATGGATTATACCACTATACAGATTAGCCGATCTACAAGAGAGAAACTGAACGGGCTAAGAACAAACAAGAGAATGACCTATGATGAGTTGTTAAATGCGCTTACTTCACTTATTCCAGAAGGAGATGAAGAGGGAGTTTACAGTGAAGATTTTAAAGCATCTCTTCTTGGAAGCCTCCTGGATGTCAAAGAGAAAAAGATCCACACCACAGACGAAGTAAAAAAACAATTGGGAATCCAGTGACAGACTTTGAAGTTGTATATTCCGAGGAATCTCTTTTCCAGCTTTGAGAATTGCGGAAATTCAAGAAAGTAGTAGGGTTATCATCATTAGATCACTGGATTCTAAAAAGAATATCTACAAGTGACCAGCCCTTCTAATATCACATTTCTATAATCACGAAAGCCAATTACAGTTAAAATGGACCGGTCGGGATTTCATTAATGTTTTAAGGGAATACCCAGAACACCATTCGCATTTCATCTTTAAAGTAGTTGATCAAACTGATTAGGATCGTATATTTCTTCCAATACTAATCTATATAAGTTCTGCCGTCGATCCTTTTCCTCCTTTCTAAAGTGTTCCATAGAATTGAAGGGAAACCCCGATCGTTCTATATATTTCAGGAATCTAGGGTTGTTTTTATAACAAAGGTGATTAAGACTTCTTGCCAGAAGATTTTGCCCAAAATAATGTGGCAATTTCTCCTCGTACCTGCTCGAATTGTAGCTCTTGTTGAAGCTCTCCGGCAATAACAGTAATGCGCCTATTTTGTTTCTTTCTTCTTCAAAATCTTTCTCGTCTTGAAATTCGTCTTTATGGTCAGAATATTTATCAGCCCATATGTGTTCAATTTGATATTTTGCTGACAAGTATTCACTGAAAGGGCTTTGCAATCCGCTTTGTCTCTCAATGTGCGAGGTTATTTTGGCCAGCATAAACTTTATGAAACTCTTGTTTTGCTTAGTCAAGCTAAATCCGGCGAATTCTTTAAAGTTATATTCCTTCTTAATCTCAGCCTTTAGTAACTCAGAGAGCTCTTTCAAGTCTTTGTCCCTAATGCTCTTCACCAAAGAATACATAGCATATCGGATGGAACTTTGTGAAATAGTTCTGTAGTTCAATTTTCTAAATACAACGAATGATTCTAGGTACTTGGATACTAAATTAAATTTCTTTAGGATAATCTCGGAACTATCTTTTTTGTTGACAGGTGAAAGAAGCATTGGATAGAATATAGAATAACCCAAGCCTAGCCAGTTTATGTTGTATAAGCTTTCGAGAGTTTCCTTGTAGTTATCTTGTGAGTTTACTATACTAATGTATTGCTTTGAGAAGAATTCCATATCAGTAGATATGAAATTTTGAAAATCTTCCTGATCCTTCAATTCGAATAATGTACTTTCTTTTTCTCTGAACCAAACGTGAAATCTAGTTCCAATCTTTTCAAAATCCTCATTCTCAGATCCTTCCTTTTTAGGTCTAATTGTGATAGCATATTTACCCCTGAACCATGCGCGAAAGAATTGATCATCCTCGTCCTCCAAATCACTTATTTCTTTGATCTTCTTTGCGACTTGTTTCCAAGAATCATTAAGCCTTGATCTGTATTCCTCCGATATCTTGGACAGAACGTACGCTTTCAACATCTCAGTTTCTCGCAAGCGCATTCCTCTGTCATTCATTGTTTCAAATATAGTGTATGCCTTACTGTCAGAATAAGTAACAATTTCCACAACTTCAACGTTATAGATCAACCAATCTATGAAGTATAGGAGCGCTTTATCCTTAAGCTCTTCTGGGAACTGATCCTGTATGTAGCTATATCCATTAATTATATTTTGAACTGACTCAATATTATCACTGGTTACAAACTCCCCGGATTCGTATAATGCTTTCATACACTCCTCCCGCTCGGGGACATTTATATTTAACGATTTTACCCCATACTTTTCTGAAAAAATTAGGTTTTCCAATGAAACATGATCTTTCTCCCGTGACTTTTGGATGTTATTGAGATATATGATCAATAGCGTCAGGGTGGTAAGCCTTTGCTGTCCATCGATAATTGAATAATCCTGTCCATTTCCTTGACTAAGAATTATAGGCCCCAGAAAATAATGCTCATAGTTTCTGACTTCTTGACGGTTATGTTTCCCATCGTAATTGCCTAAAAAGTTGCCAGTCAAGTCCTCCAAGAATTGGTTTATTTCCTTATTCGACCACATGTATTCTCTTTGATAATAATCGAGGTTGTATTTTACCCTCTCTAAAACCTGGCTAACGGTCTTCTTTACTGCCGAAATCTCTTTCATCTGATCAACTGCCATATATACTACCTTCGTATTCTAGATTACCAGTGCAGGGGATTAATTTAGTAAATCATCAAGGCTCCTGTTTTGGCCGAGAAGCTGCCCTATTCTTTCCTTGAGTTTCTCAGACATGAAGCTACAATACCCATAATGGCACATACTGACATTGAATTCACCTTGCATTGCGCGGTCTACTAAATCTGGCACCTTAGAAATGTCACCACCACTCCTTTTAATAATTTCAGTCTGAGTCTTTCCTGTAAATCCCTTAATATTGTCAAAAACGCTGACTTGTTCTTCTGGATTACTAAAAGTGGAGGATAGTCGGGACATTGCGTCTATTCCAACGACACCTTCTGAGGTGGTAAGTCTATCTTGCAATTGGGGGGCAAGATCTAATAGTTTCACATATTTTCTAATGGTTACCACAGATATCCCTGTTTGCTTTGATACTTTATCGTAGTCGTGATACTTTTCGAAAAGGGAATTATATGCTCTCGCCTTATCTATTGGGGACATGTCAGATCGATGAATATTTTCTATTAGTGATAGAGCAAGATAATCAGTATCATCAGACTCATTTCTTATTATTGCGGGAATTTTCTGAAATCCAAGCTTCTTACAAGCAAGATATCTTCTCTGTCCGACTATTAGCTCATAGGTATCTCCTTTCTGTACTACGGTTATAGGGCTGAGAAGTCCCTTTTCCTTAATGCTGTTGGCAAGATCATCTAAGTTAGTATCTTCGTTACCTGCGTTCAAGTCTTTCCTTACGTTTTGGTTTGAGACCACTATTTTTGATATTTGAATATCTCTGACTTCCATAAAATTATATCATCTCAACATTATTTAAGATTTACTAACGACTTTTTCTAAAAACCTAAGCCAAATCATAGATGATTTTCTAAACTAAATTTACATTAAGACCAGTATTTTCCTAGCTCCAATGATTATTATTGATAGCGAAACCTTTATTCATGCGTGTTTCATGTGTATTATAATGAGCTCATTGCGTGATTTCAGCATCCCTGAAGCGTATAACCAGATCAGAA
>JAJZXP010000299.1 GCA_021806345.1 Thermoplasmata archaeon
AACATAACTTAATTTTATCAAATTATTAAACCATTTTGTTTTTATACTGATTTATTCTCTTAAACAAATAATTTCAAAGCAAAAAAATTTATGTACTTGTATCGCTCAGCCTAATCCGCATAAATTTTTCCTCAGAATTTTATCCATATCAACGAACATGCTTTTTCCTTTTTACCTCCATGTTGACAGCAATGATGTGATATACTGGTAGTTCTGTGATCCGGATTCATATCACTCTACCTGTATTATGTCTCCTCACCATACCTTGAGGGTATGAAGAATGAATATGCAGATTTCGGATAGAACCGTGACGGAAAGAAAGGAAAGATGCAGATAGTAATCGGTCTCCTCACAGATGATAATGGATGACCAATATCCATCGAGGTATTCCAGGGAAATACAAATGATGTGAAAATATTCACGTCACAGGAAAGGAAGCTTGCAGATGAATTCGAATGTGAATCGGTAACCATGGTTGGTGATCGTGGTATGATCAAAACTGAACAGATTGCCGATCTGGATAATGAGAAGTTCTTTTACATAACAGCAACAACAAAATCACAGATGGAAACACTCCTGAAATAGAAAGTGATACAGATGCAATTATTCACTGAGAAATTATGTGAGATCGTCAATGAAAACGTAAGGCACATACTGAGAAGAAACCCCGTAAGGGCAAAGGAAATACAGGACAGCAGAAACAGAAAGATCGAAAAGATCAGGAACACTGTGGATGATAGAAATAAATACCTGTCAGAACATCAAAAAGCTGATCTCAAGACAGCCACTGATGTTGTCAATGAAAGGATAGAAAAACTGAAGGTGTCAGGATTCACTGTCGTTGAAGCAAAATAACGGATACTGACAGTAAGAGTCGATGAAGAAGTTCTGAAGAAGGAATCGCATCTTGACGGTTGTTATGTGATCAGATCGAATCTTCCAGTAGATCAGGGAAGCATGGATACCATACACAAAAGATACAAGGATCTTGCAAACGTGGAATGGGCATTCAGAACAATGAAATCAGATACAATAGAATTACGTCCAGTATACGTGGGGAAGAAACCTCGCACCAGAGCTCATGTGTTCATTGCCATGCTCTCATACATCATTGAGAAACACCTCATGGAGAGATGGATTGATCTCAATATAACCGTTGAGGAAGGTATACATGAATTATCATCAATAAACTGCATCACCGTAAACGCAGGTGCAGTGACATACAACCAGGTACCTGAACCAAGGGAGATCGGTTCAAGCCTCCTCAAAGCGCTTTCGGTCACACTGCCAAAGGCCTTACAAAGTAAGGGTATATATGTATCCACCAGAAAAAAACTGGAACCTAAGCGGAAGAATCAGTAAAACACACTATTTATGTGAAGATTCTCTTCAAATTTTTAATGGAACTTCCGCTTCAATATTGTGTATCCACCATCATATCATTTCTTTTTTATCTCTTCCATTATTCTTACAGCAGAAAGATTGTTCTTTTCAATGAGTGTCCTAACTGTATCCCTGTAAGGATCAAGTTTTGATCCTCTTTTCTGCCTGTTTTTCTTCACAGGTTCATTCTTAAGATACATCCTGCCACTGTTCCTTGATTCCCCATCTCCTTTGCTATCGATCTTATACTCATTCCATTATGCCTCATATTACGAATCATTCTTCACACCTCCAGACCATACAACTTTGACCACCGTCTGGTGAAAGACATGGGTCAAAATTAAACCGGCGATATGGATCAATTTTATTCCGGCGAAAATGCACAAAAATCAACCGGCGTTTACAGTGTTTTTAGTCATAAACCCAGGAAGGGGGGACCAAATAATAGTGACCTGTAATTTTCTTAATTTCCTTTTCAGATCGTACTATATTTGATAATGCATAAATAAAACCGATTAAAGAGATTAAGAATTCAATAAATTCTGCATACCCTATAGCACCTGTCGATCTCAATTCTAAATCGGTAAGAACAAAATATACAATGAGCATAACCACTATTGAGAGAGATTTGGTTATGGCAATATTAGTAAATCCGAACAACGACCTTCTCATAGAAAATTTCTTAATAGAACTCTTCTTATATGATTGTTTTTCCTGTCTACTATAATAAACAATTACTCCGAAAAGTAATAAAACTAGTATAAGGGTAAATACAGCATTAAGATCAACATTACTCGTATTAATTCACCATTGCTTTTCATATATTTTAATTTTTCACGTTTTTACACATATCTCCTTCCTCTCTTGGAGTCTATTATTGGAATTGATCCTTAGACCATACCTTTTGTCCATTTTCATAAACATATCACCCGAATATTAAATATACAGGACTGGATAAACTTGCACTATAAGTTTCTCCTTCCTTACCCAAGTTTCCTGTAAGTGTTGTATTAAACAGAGTAAATCCCCCATTTTATGTGAAGTGATCAACCTGTTCAACCTGCGATCCTTTTTCATTTATGGAAGTGCATACGATTTGGTTAAATGCGTTTGAAATTAAATAACATCCATAGTTGAGATATCCATAAGGCTCATTTGGGGCCTTGGATGTAGCCTTATCACAGCATTCAAAGTGACCATTACAATTCAAATTATTGGTAATTATTATTTTATCAGGATTGCACACGTATTCTTTAACTGCTACACCAACTGATACCCCAGCCAAAGTTAATAATACTAAGCTTATTCCTCATGTTAGCACTACACCTAAGATGGCAGCAGCAACTGATATGGCAAACAAGATTATGGGAAGATAATTTGTAGATTCAGTTGCACAGGATATTGCTAGAGGTGTATAATAAAAATAGGTACCCGAGGACTTATCACATTACATCATATTCTTATAATATACAGATTCTCACAATCTAGGCTTCATTCTTTTCGTATCATTAGATTTTAAAAACTTCAGATCAAAAAACAATCACTTCTCTTTCAATTCTTTTGAACTTTATAAGGCGAAAAAAGGAATAATTTATAAGAAGGCCATCTTAACCTTCACATGATATCAACTCAACTAACTAATCATAAAATCCCTCTGGAGGTTTAATGGAATAGTGACCGCTATATCTTTTGAATTGTTTCTCTGTTTTTACGATCTGCCTAATAAGATTTAAAATCAGGATTATTAGAATGAATAGGACAAAATAGTCATATACTGCGAGATGAAGTAATTGTAATGCAATGTATAGCCACGTTATGAGACCCCCTATACTGATACCTACAACTATATGTGTTATGCTATAGCCAAATACAATTTTTTTTAGGAGTTTGTTCTCTAAATCCTTTTCGGAATGAATTTTGCGGATCAGCCAGGAATTAAATAATAATTCTGAAGGTAGGATGAATATTAGAAGTTCGTCAAAATTGAACATGTTAATCACCCAAACAACAGATACGCTGGACTGGTAAAAGAACCAGAATAGGTTTCTCTTTCTTCACATACATTTCCCATGGCTGGCGTATCGGAAACAAAGGGTGATGCAATTTTATCTGACTGTGTGCCTATCTTGAAAATGTCATACTGAACAGGATACTTAAAGGAACCAAAGGATATGATTGGCTGACTTCCCACAAAACAGACAGATTCACCACATTTTGAATAAAGGGCTTCAGGAACATTGCTGTTAACATTTGATACTGGATTAGAGTTCTGGGATGAATTGTTGAAAGTGATTACCGTAAAACCTATGGAAAAAATCATTATTAGAGAATGGAAAACAACTGTTATTTTGCCTATACT
>JAJZXP010000116.1 GCA_021806345.1 Thermoplasmata archaeon
GAGGTTTTACTATGTGAGTTGATTTTAACTACAAAGAAAAGCGGTAAGATCCAAACTGCAATGCAACCTACCAAGAGAAGTATACGAAGCATGGGATTAAAAGGACAAGGATAGGTAGGGATTTGAACCCTAATAAATGGGATCTGCAGTCCCACGCATCACCTCTCTGCCACCTATCCGCAACTCGGGTATTCTAAAACACATATTTATTTTTCCGTTGTACCGCATAATTTTTTCAGATAATAGGTGTGAATTATGCCACTCATATTCGAAAAGATATTAGCGATTGCGGACTTACTCTCTGATGGCATCCCCTAAGACAATAATATCATTCAAGGCGGCCCCTCTTACATTCATTCCAATCTCAATTGCTCTGGCCATTATCGCAATTATCATACCAATATACCTCTATCCTGGTTTTTTTGTTGCCGATTTCCTAAACCTTTTCCCATATGTGATAATGCTAATCTTCATTTTTTACTATAACAGGGAAAAATACAAGAAACTTGCTACAATAGAAATCCATGAAGATCGACTATACATAATTAAACCATCAGAAAAAAACAGCGCAAAATTTAATGAAATATCAGAAATAAAAAGAATGCCTGAAATTGACAGGAAACTTTTTTCTGTAAAGTTAGAAAGTGGAAAGATTATGGGGCTATATGATAGGTATCTTAAGGAATATAATATGAATTTTATAGACTTCATTTCTGTCAAGTCTGGAAAGAATATACTTGTGCCAGTATGAATATAAATATCATGAATTGATATATTCAGAATGGTAAATTCCACCAGGCCTCATGGGAAAAAAAGCAGTATTTACAAATATATTGCTCTCATTTCTTTAGTGCCACTCTCCATAGAAATCATGCTTTTTCTCACAACCCATGCCATTCATCATAATTTTTTATTTTTTACAATCGTTTTATCAATACTATGGATCGTTATTTCCTACTATGCAGGAAGCAATTCAGTTTATTCTTTATCGTTCCTTCCCTTTATTATTTTTGAGTTGATTATGGCAACAATAGATCAGAATCCTGTATCTCTTGGTTTTGCAAAAACGCTGATATTGATACTCTATATATTTACCATTATTGTCACAGGAGCTTTTCTCCTTGAGAAAAAAACAGGGATGAAATATGTAAAGAAAAAGAAAGTTATGTATGAGGATGAGATAAAAGAAGTTTTAAAGGAATTTGAATATCTTGAGCCACCCTCTTGAGAAAAATTTTCAGTTTCTGTACCCTCTTGATCTCAATTCATTCATTCCGCCTTCTATGTTTGCAACATTGTATCCTCTGTCTGCAAGAAACATCGTTGAATACATGCTCCTGTTCCCATGTTCGCAAACCAATACATATTTTTCATTCTGTTGAAGATTTTTGTAATTCTGGAAAAGTTCATTCATAGGCATAAGGATTGCATCTTCTATATGCCCTGAGGACCATTCATATGGTTCTCTTACATCAATAACCTTCCATTCGTCTCTTTCTTCCATAAATTGATCAGGTGTGAGGTTCTTGGCATGTGCTTCAACGAACCCTCCATCTTTGAGAAAATCAGAATAAAGATATATTGTTGCGTCAATCCCCCTTGTTGAAAGACTTTCTCTTACTTTCTTCGAATAATTTTCGTTTGAAGTGAGAAAGACAAATCTTTTTCTGGAATTTTTAATGTATTCTGCCATATCTTCCGGCCAGCGTTTCTCGTAGAAAGTTGCAAGTGCCGATTCAGATATGTGAGAATCCATGTATTCTTCAAATGTTCTTGTGTCCACAAGTTCTATTTCATTATTTTTGAACATTCGGATATCTTCTTTTATATTCATTATGATTCAGTATAATATAGATATAAATACGTTTTTGTACTATTATTTGGTACAAGATATTATTAATTTAACATTAATTATTTTTAAATCCCAGAATTCTGAATTTCCATATAGATATCAATGCTCATTCCAGGCGACAGAAAATGAATAAACAGAATTCCTGCAATGAAGAAACATTCCCTGCACCCCTGGCCAATAAACAAAGAGATCATTTTAAGAGCGAACTGTATAGAGCTTTTTCTTTTCATGCTGTATATAATGTCATTTGCCTGCATTTTTTTAATGAATACATTGTGAAGATTAAGGTAGTTTTCGTTACTGCTTGAAAGGTTGCTGGAAAGAAATTCCAGATTTTCCATGGATTCCATTGTGAACTGGTGTTTAGCCAGCATGAAATTCTCTTTTGAGGTTTTAATGCCTGTAACGCTTTCATGCTTCCTATAAAGTGTGAGCTTGTTCTGTGTTGTTCCAATCTCATGGCCATAATCCACAGCAACCAAAAACAATGCCTTATCAAGACTCCTGTATATGTTTTTCAGAATGGATGAATATTTTTTTGCCAGATCTGACCTGATTGAAATGCACGAAACATACCAGTCAACCCTTTTTGAAGTCAGTTTTCCCGACTTTAGCAAAGGCTTTTTTTCAGAGAGATTGAACACATCAAGTCTATTCCTGTTATTACCTATGGTTTCACCAATATTTTCATTAAATGTAGTATCCTCAGATATAGTTTGAATATCGTTATGTAGATACGACATTTTTGGATTATTCCAAAATATTTCCAGAACATATGATATCTTCTTTTTGTGGAACATGTCGTCATCGTCCAGAAAACAGATTATATCGCCATTGCTCGAATCAATCCCTGCAGCTAATTTCTCGCCAAAACTATCCTTATCTGTCCTTACATTTATGATTGAGTTTTCCTTCATGAATCTGGTTAAGTCCGGATCATCAAAGTTACTTACCACTATAATTTCAATTGAAACATCATGATCCACTTCCTGGTTAAGAATAGATTTAATTGCATCTTTCAGGTATTTTTTCCTGTTGTGGGCAGTTATGACCACAGATACTTTTTTTTCAGTTTTCATAAAGTTTTATCAATCTCCTCATAATTGTTTCAGTTGAATAATTACTTTCAAGTTTTTCCCTGATAGAATCCAGATCAGTTTTTCTTTTATAATTTATGATAGATTCTCTCATCTGGGCAGGAGAATCAACAATTTGGAGCATTCCATCTATAGACAGATCTCTGGCAACTCCTGTATCAGCAGATATGACTCTGGCACCTGAATATACGGCTTCAACCATTGCCACTCCGAAGGATTCAAATTTGGAGGAAAAGAGAAAAGCATCTGAACCTGCCATCAAAGTATATAAATCCTCATCAGGCACATTTCCTGCAAAGATCAGATTAATTTTATCTTCAGAAGCAAGTTGTTTCAGATATGCTACATAGGATAGATCAGGAGTATTGCCTGTGAGCACAAGTGGTTGTTTCAACCCCTTCATTGCTCTTATTATAAATTCTATATTCTTATTTTTCTGTAGTCCACCTGAATGAATAAAATACTTTCCCACATCCAGACCGTATTTAGATACAGTTGCACCAATGTCCCCAGAAATAGTAATTCTTCGAAAATCCACTGGATCAGGGATGACAGATATTTTTTCAGCTAGATCTGGGACAAGATCAGCTGTGATATTCTTTTCTTTTTCAGTAAGTGATACAATATGATCAAACTTCGAAAGAAAAGATGGCATGAATTTTTGATAATAGACTGAGTTCAATGTTCCACCATAAATAAGTTGATAAAATCCATGTGCAGTGAACAATTTTTTACCCTTTATTTTGTTCAGGTTCATGTACAGATAGTCAGAACTCCACACCCTCTGCCC
>JAJZXP010000164.1 GCA_021806345.1 Thermoplasmata archaeon
TAATCGCTCTAAACGCTCTGCAGAATGTATCATCCCCTTTGTACTTTCTACCATAAAAACATATGTCCAAAAATATACTTAATATTTTCTATCAAAACAATTATTGATAGAAATTTTTAATAGATGCGAATCTCTAAAGCCCCTATGGTTGACACAAAGATAAAAAAAGTTGAGACCTACGCCCTAGAAGTACCAATAGCGAAGATGGACAACCCTCCTGAGAGCCTGCCGTACTATCAGGAATTGAAGGCCATAGTATTTGGTTCTTACAAAAGTGTCATTGTAAAAATAACAGTCGATGATGGAACATTTGGTATAGGTGAGTGCATGACCAGATTATCTCCAGCAGCCCTGACCTCAATTATTCATGATGTTTTGAAACCGGTCATAATGGACAGAGACCCATTGGAAAAAGAGGTTCTGTGGGAAGAAATGTATTCCACAATGATGCAGAGGGGGCACTATAAGGGATACATGATTGAAGCAATGAGTGGAGTAGATATGGCCCTATGGGATTTGTCGGGAAGATTGCTTAACAAGCCCGTATACACCCTGTTGGGTGGCAAGTTCAGGGACACTATACAATGCTATGCTTCATCTATAAGGTTCAAGAAACCAAAAGAGGTTGTTGAGGAAGTAAGATCAGTGGTAGACGAAGGTTTTAAACAGGTCAAGCTGAAGATTGGAAGAGGGATAGAAGAGGATATCAGTGCCGTAAAACTGGTAAGAGAAGAGTTTGGTGACGAACTGCGTGTGATGGTGGATGCAAACTCAGGATACAATGTAAATTCGGCTATAAAACTGGGAAGGGCATTTGAGAAACTGGATGTATTCTGGTTTGAGGAGCCAATACCCCCACATGATCTTCCCGGATATGCTGAACTGACACACAAACTGGATATACCAATTGCCGCAGGTGAATCGGAATTCACCAGGTATGGATTCAGGGATCTTATTGAAATTGGACACGTAGACATAATCCAGCCCAATGTTGGCAGAGCGGGCGGCTTTTCAGAAGTCAAGAAAATACTCGCAATAGCCAGTGCTCATGGGATTCCATTTGCTCCACATACTGGGAGTTCGTCTGGAGTGACAATGGCAGCAGAGCTGCATCTTGCCTCATCTGCTTCAAATTTCCTTGTATATGAGTTTATGAGAACCGCATGGTCGCATGAAGCACCAAACCCCTTGAAAAATGAGATACTTACAGAAGTACTTGACAAACACGAGAATGGAAGTATAAAAGTTCCAAAGGGTGCCGGACTAGGAATTGAATTAAATTATGAAGCAGTGAGGAAGTACGAGATGAAATAATGGAATACTCCGTACTTCTTAAAGGGAATAATACCCGGACAAGCATTGGTGCCCTGGGAGCATCAACTGTTACCTTGGTGGAATCCCATGGGGAAAGAATACTCATAGATGTTTCACATTATGGCAGGAGGAGGCTCCTTTTAGACGCCCTCTCCAAAAAGAATCTTTCACCAAAGGACATAGATGTGGTAATCCTTACACATCTTCACTGGGATCATGCCCTTAATGTAGATCTCTTTAAGAATTCCAGGATCTATGTTTCAGAAAAAGAGCTGGATTACAATAACAGGATTACCGAAGAGGATCCATTCACTATCAGGAATTTCAAGAAACTCTTAGATCATAGCAACATTGTTTACACTAATGGGGGTGACCGCATCAGCAATGAAGTCAAAATTTTGGATACTCGCGGACACACTGAGGGACACTTAAGCGTCGCAGTTGGAAACCCAAATGAGGGATTTATTACCACAGGAGACTCCATAACCAATATGAGGGCGTGGAACAGGAATAGACCTGATATTGTTATGTTCGATGAAAAATATGCCTTAAAAAGTGTCGAAGAAACAAAGAAACTTGGATATAAGCTGATTATACCCGGTCACGACCCACCTTTTGCAGTCTCAGAAAACTCCCTGGAATTCACAGAAACTGAAAAGGTTGAGATTATATTCAGGGAAGACCGGGAAAAAGATTTCAGATTTACCTTCTCAGAAGACTCAGCGAAAAAAGGTTACCTGTAAGTTAATGATGTTTTGGCGTGCTCTTTAGATAATATTTGATGTGTGAAAGAAAATTGTTCACTCTTGCATTTGACCCATTGTAACTATCCAGGAAATATATGTATGCTGTGGAGCTTGAGGCAAGACTGACCTTTCCTATCATTCCACTCTCAACATGCTTGTTTGCCTGCACAGAGGTGGAGATTGAAATCCCCAATCCTTCAGATACGGCATTTATGACAGAAGATGAATTGTCAAATTCGTAAATTATGTTCAGATCTTTTTCTGAGAGGTTTTCATCCTCAAGTACCTTTTTTATCTCTGCCTGAACACCCGAAGTTTGTTTTCTTGAAATATACGGGTTTCCCATAATTTCACGAATTGTTATAGAATTTTTACTAAGGATGGGATGGTTAAGAGGGGCTATAACCACAAGCTCGATAGGCATCAGCCTGACAATCTTGACTTTCTCTAATTCCTCCTTTAATTCTGGAAAATTGAGGCTGATCACGAATCCAATGTCCGATGTCTTGTTTATGACACTAAGGATTGTGTCTGAGGAACTCTTAATCTCAACCTTTATTTCAGTACTTGGGAACTTGTCTTCAAAACTCTTGATAGCCGATGGAAGCAGGTAAATTGCAGCGATCTCACCAGTTGAAACAATAATTTCTGAATTCTTGGATTCTATTTGCTCGTGCCCTCTCATCCGATCCAGTGCCAAAAGAAAACTTGAGGTTTCACGGTATAATTCATCAGAGAATTCAGTTGTTGAAACTGATTTGTCCCTGTGCCTTATGAAAAGATCCTTATTAAAAAACTTCTCAAGTTCCCTTATCCTATAGCTTACCGTAGCCTCAGAAATTTCTAGGTTTTCGGCTGTTTTGGAAAAACTTAGTGTTTTGAAAAGATCTACGAACGTTTGAAGGTAATCTATTGAAACAGCCATCTGATGAACACTAACCTACGCCACATTATTTTATTTGTTTAATTATACATTGCGTTATTAAACTGTAAGGTCTGGAAGAGAAAAACAAACTGTATCTATTCTTATCACTACATTGGTATTTTTCTGGTAAATTTGAGAATATTAATGATCTCAAAATTCTAAATTTCAAGCTCTTAATAATATTTGTTAGGCACATTCTTATCACAATTATGTCCTACGGCAAAGCATAAGATACTCACAACGTCCCCTGTCACCACTGCATAAAAGTTTGAGTGTCCTCTTTATCAAAAGCTTTACAAGAGTACACTAGCTAGACTTCGTGAAAAGATGAATATAAGTCAAACATGGGTTAATAAGGATATTTTATTTTGTAGCTACAATTGCTGTTTTCTATAAAGTTCAACGAACTCTTCAGAAGTCAACACTTCAAGCTCATCCTGCTCTTTTAGCTCTGTCTTCAAAGAAATCAAGTCCTTGTCGTACGTTATAATGTGATTGGCGGAAATACTCCTCCCTATTGCTATAAGATACCAGTCGTTCCCTATCTTGTTTAGCATTTTCTGATCATGCTCCAGATTTTTCATGGGGACATAACTCAACCATCCGTCTACATCATCCATGAACTGACGGAAATAAACGGGGTTAATTTTTCTAAGCTTTGGATCACTCTTTACTATTCTTCCCATTTCTCCCATTAGGGCATCACAAGTATATGATTGGATTCTCCCTTCTCTGATAAGATTTATTACCGACT
>JAJZXP010000071.1 GCA_021806345.1 Thermoplasmata archaeon
CAGGTATCCTAGAGGGCTCCAGTCAGTTTGTGATTAGCTAAAGGTCATCTGAATACATGATGAGTGACTGGAACAATGAAACATGGAAGAGACCCTTAGATCTGGGTTCAAATCCCAGTGCTTCCACTACATTAGGGTCAGCCCCCAACTGCTCCCACTCAAAATCCGTCATTTGCCGATTGAGGCGAAATAAGGCCTCCACGCTTTCTTTTACAGCTTCTCCAACCTCTTTTTGTGTTAGATGTGTGTACCTGGTTGTGGTCTCAATGCGGGCATGGCCTACCAGGATTTGAACCCGCCGTATGTCCACACCAAGCCGTACCAGTGTCGTGGCGTAGTAGTGTCTGAAACTATGAGGATGAATATCTGGAACACCACTGTGAACCCCAATATACTTGATTATCTGCCTTAATTTGTTGTAATTATACCTTCCTGTCCTGGTAGTGAACAATGCCCTGGAATCGCTGTGGTACCTGTACTTTTCAATGTATTCATCGACTTCTGCCGTAAGCTTTCCGGGCAATGGCACCGTTCTATCCTTTTCTCCCTTTTCTGACCTTATATATAATGTAGAATTTTTATAATCTTCCAGGTTTGCATGTATGAGCTCGCCGGCTCTCATGCCTGTAGCTATAAGCATGTCCATTATGCATAGGTTCCTTGCCCAGGTGTATTTATCCTTCCGAGAAAGGCAGAACTCCCTCATTCTCTGTATATCTCCGGGCTCCGGTATAAACGGGTCTGGATCCGGCTCTTTCTTTAATACTGGCAAATCATCCTTCGATATTGGCTTCCCGATGTATTTGCACCAGTGTGATAGGTCTGATATTTCCAGCCTTACCGATTTCTTTTTCAAGCCGGATCGCAGGCGCATTTCAACATAGGAATATATTTCGCCTATATCGGGTTCATTTACATTGATATGGTTTTCCAGCATGCGTATTCTTCTCTCCCTTCTCTCAGCTGTTGATATCTGATCCCCGTGACTGATAAGGTAAGAAACAAACTTAGGATACTTGAGGTTCATAACTCTGCCCCCTGGGTATTATAATCTTTCTGGCTGAGAATTTCTATGATTTTCCCACTTTTTATCAAAATTATGTCTTCCAAGTTATTCCACTTTAGTTCCTGAACTAGCCCTAGAGGAATATATATCCTTGCAGCTCCCGATTTGTCTAAATAGCATTTACCAACCTTTAATGTTTTTTTCATGTTATCACTTTACAATAGTGTAATTCAGAATTATATTTAAATATTTCCACTTTACATTAATGTAAAATATATTATTAGACTAATTTTTATATTAAAATCATTTACACTATACATAAATGGAATTAATTAAAATACTCAGCCAAAAACATGCAATTTCAGTATTGCTATTTCTTTTAGAGAGGGGAAGTGTTAAACAAAATGAATTGCTAGAAGTTATTCCAAGCAATTTAACAATTGAAAAACTTGGCACTTCTTTGAAAGACGTGGGTTTAATAAATATTACACATCAAATAATGGGCCGTAAAATCTTTATATATTCCCTTTCAGAACGTGGCCATGCAGTGGCTCTAAAGCTTAAAGAAACACTAGAAACAGCTGAGGGAATCGATATTGGAGAAAATATACCGGAAGTTTCTCCTAACTACGATAGTCAATTTAGAAATCTATCCAAGTATGGCAGTTTAAATGTTTTTGATGACAACATAGCAATGAGGGAGATTAATTTTGATGGTGCTGGCCATGACCGTGTAGTCTTTGTCTATGTAAAACTTAACGGAAACAACATCATGCGGCTTTGGTGCGAAGTTGACCAGACATTCGAGTGTATGCATACAAAATATGCCTGGTCAATTCCAGATGTCCAGGCTATGGTGCAGAACCAGGTTTTAAAGAGGAATATTAAAAAGGCGGATTCTAATGGAAATTAAAAATGTTAACATTATACATATAGATGATAATGATAAACCGGCTCATTTGAAACCAACTCTTAAGATAAAATTTGAAATTTGGGACCTAAAACCTTCAGCAATTATATTTCAAGCATATGGAGACTTGTGCATTGATGACACCATTGTATCAAAAATTTTTAGATATACTGTATATCCTAAGGACAAACCGGCAGGGCAAGATTATAAGAATAAAGGTCAGTATTTCCTTATGCAAGGATACGCAGAACTTGATAAAGAAAGCCTTGATTTCATAGAAAAAAGTCGAGATGCAGATGAATATAACGATATAAATTTTTCTACATCTGTAACTATCTCATATTTACAAAAATACAATGCCAACTGGATTAATGGGTACCAACAAATGATACTTAAGCTGCCACCAGAATCAATAATAATAAAATCGTCAGATTGGGTAAATAAGTTTGCGCCGAGATTTGGTATCGGCAACTTCTTGGTTTTGGAAATACCATTCTATAATGATTCGAGTAATAAGGTTATCAATGAAGCGTTGAAATTAATAGGTGAAGCTGAAAAAGATTATAGGGCTTGGAATTCCAAGGCTGTACTTTTCAAATGCAGGGATGCAGTGGAATTGTTGGAAAGTACAATAAGTAAAGATAGTGGTGCTTGGAAGAAATTCCACCGTATCGTGGAAGAAGGTGATAAAGGATTATTCGGTTTTCTCTCCCTTGGAGGGCATAAACTGCCTCGAAAGAAAGGCAGCGATAATGAAGCAAAACCATTGGAGATAAAAGACCTTAATCCGGAAATAAAACAATACGATGCAGAAGCTGCATTGTATTTCACCAAAATTCTAGTAAAGTATGCGGCTGAGCTGCTAAAGGAGGATATGGCGGAATAACCATGGCAAGCCAAAAAAAATTTGCACTCAGTGATTTTGGCGCATCGCCTGACCAGATTAGGGAAGCGTTCCTTTCCATAGCTGGCAATAACCCGATGCTTGAAGATTTAGGCTATATCCTTGAGGTCGGGATAAGCAATATGCCATTGTTCCCACAGATCTTATTAGGTGGGAATGCAACCTATTCCGACTACCTGTCGAAATAGGCAAAAGGGTATATGGACGCTGCCAGGAACCCCCCAAACTCCCGCAAGGCCTCCCCCAAGGGAAGCTGCTCAGATCCAGCCATCCAGTCGATTGTCCAGATTGCCACCGGGGTTGATGCTGACTTTGCCATGCGGCTGATTGCATACCACAACCTGTTCATGAGCGCGGAAAACATCAAGGGCAGCCTTTTAGAGGAATACATAGGAACAAATATCCGCCCTTATGGGTGGCTATGGTGCAGGGGGCACGTCTTCAGGGCAGTAGACTTTTGCACAACATACGGCTCTGTGCTCCTGCATGTCATCTTTTACTTTATCAAACTTTGTGCCACTTAACATGTCTTCAGAGAATTCGCCTGGGTCGAAGAGATAGCGCGTGCCCGGGTCAGCATATGTCTCCCTGGCATTTTGCCACAGCTCGTTGGCATCCCTCATGTAGTCCAATGCAACAACCATTGTTATGAAGCGTACGTGCTCCAATGACCTTTTTTCCACCCCTTCCGGCAGTGCATCCTCCGGCATCTCCTTATGCCCGAGTATCCCTCCGTCTGCAAGTGCAGGTATAAGCATGTCCGCGAGTTTCCTTCCCCGATCCGCGTGCACCTGCAGGTTTAAGCCTTTTGCCTTTTCCATGGCTATATAATTGGACGTTGTATTTAAAAGTAGCTAGGTTAAATTTCCTATTATGAAGTGCAGGGCCTTGAAAATACATGCGCATGGAATTGCAAATGGCTTTTAGAGATTAAAAAATTCATGTTGGCACGTTTTTATTTATTGCCTTTGCCACATTTGGTGCCATCCTTAAGCCCGATAACTTAATGCGTTTTGGCATATATCCATTTTTATGGATGCTGCTGCAAGATCAAGGGTAATGTCAAAGATAAAATCCAAGGATACGTCCCCGGAAATGGCGCTCAGGAGGGCTCTATGGCATTCTGGGATGCGTTGCCGTGTGCAATATGGGAAGGAAAGAATTGACATTGCATTCCCAGGGAAGAAGGTTGCGGTATTTGTAGACGGCTGCTTCTGGCATTCCTGCCCCATTCACGGGCGTATCCCAAAGTCAAACATAGAGTACTGGAAACCAAAGCTGGAAAGGAATGTCGAGAGGGCAAAGGAAAAGGATTCAAGGCTGGAGCAATCAGGATGGGCAGTCCTGCATTTCTGGGAGCATGATATCAAAAAGGATCCCAATAAATGCGTGGCGGAAATCATGAATTCGCCGAACATGTGGGCAATGGGCACAAAAATTAAAAAGAGACATTAAAAGCGCAAAGTTAAAAGGAATAAAGTTCTGGAAACTCATGGCAACAAGCTTCACTATCGCTTAGTTACTTTGTTGCGTCTTTGAGTTCAACCCTGTTTCTTAACTCTTTAGATTCTCGTTTTTTGATTATTCTGGAATTTTAGGCAATTTCAATTGCAGTTTGCAAAGCTTGACTTTATCCCCTAAAAACGTTATTTCTGTTATACCTTAAATATTTTAGCCTTTTCTCGCTCAAAAATATAGGTTTTAAGGCATAACCCTTTAGGTAGGTTTTTAGGTCGTCCGACAATTTATCAGACACCATAATCTTGCCATCATCTTCAAAAGAGATATACCCTAAGTCAAAAAGCATATCCATGTTTCTGCTTAACAATAAGCCATTATCTGAGTCGTATGCCTCATCTTTTGATGACCTAATGAATGGTTTAATGTGACTTGCTACCAATGAAGGATAATCCAGGTATTCTAACATACATTCCACCTTCCCTAATTTTTCTGAACTTTCTTCTTCCAATTGGTTTTTATAGATTCTGAATAGGTAAGGATCCCTCTTACGTTCTCTTTCTCTAAGATAATCCCCAAACTCTACTTGTGCGTCCTCTTTAAAATATAAATCCCCATCGACAAAAGCTAAGTTATCTAATTTATGCAGAATTGTATGCAAATGTCCTGCTTGGTTGTATTTCCTGTCTATAAATTTTATATTGGTTGCGTTCGTTCTTGCTTTTGCCAATTCTTCCTTAGTTAGATAACCCCTGGGAAAATTGTTTATGTCTATGGTCATTAAAGCGGCAATGTCATCCTTGCTTAATTTCCCAACTTCTTCTAAAGTCTTTATTAAGAAGTTTATCTCTCTTTTATTGGAATCATTGGTAACGGATCGATTAAAACTTGAATTTGTATAAACAATTTTAGAAAAAACCGATCTCCTTCTTTTTCCTGTTTTGGCCTCTAAAAATCGAGGGGCATCATCGTGATATGATTTTAATTGAAAATTGATAAAGCCCAATTTCACAAATTGATTTATGCTTTTACGGACAGAAGCCATATCTACTTTAGGGTAATTATTGTAGACTTCTTGCTGCAATGCAGTGAATAGCTCTGATGAAAACTGCGCTTTCCTATTTCTGTTTATGAAGTCTACAATAATTTTTAATGTGCCTATGAATCTCTCTCCGTCAATGTCGGAATATTCTAAAGTAATCTTCCAATAGTCCTCATATAGCTGAGCCATGATAAATCCACCTAAACTATGTTTTATTCTTTACTATAAATAAGTATTCCTTATTTTTGGTTTTTGTTTCTTTCCCAGTAATTTGGTAATTATGCTTTTTCTCAATAATCTGAACATCACTAGTAAACTTCTTAATCAAGTTAGTTAATGCCTCTTTGTCTGGATATGAAGAATTGTTATAACTTAATAACCAGTACTTATAATTCTTCAATTGGGAGAAAAGTCTCTCAAATAATTTCAAGGATATTTTCTTATCTATAAAGTTGTTCTCAAAAGGTTTGCCAACACTGGAATTAATGTAATTGTCAAGGAATCCATAAAAACCAAAGTAATTATTCATTGTTCCTGTATATGGCGGGTCTAAATATATCAAATCAGCATTTACTTTTGGAATTATATTAAATACATCCTCATTATAAGACTTGTTGTCCTGCCCATTATCAAAAATTGCGTTATTGTATTCTTCAACATTTTCTAAAAAATGTTCTTTAAACGATTTGTTGTGATATGCCCGTTTCCTGCCATAATGTGAATAGCTGTATTCTTCATCCCTTAATTGTTTAACCTTCTCAAAAGGTATGTTAAATCTTGAATAAGGCATCTTTCTGACCATGGCTCTCCTTAACAGGACTAAAGCCAATGCCTTTTTATAAATGGAATCCAATTTTTCAATATTATTTCGATATTGGTCTAATTCCATGCACTCATCAGGGAAGAAATATACATTTGAATAATTCTCGTAAACAAATCCTTTTATTGGCTCTCCAGAGAAAATTAAGTCAGTATCTTCTTCAGAAAGAGTGACATTTGAATTCTCAATCAACGCTTTCCCTATAAGGGAATTTACCTTTAGAATGTCATTGCAAATAACTCCATAACCTCTTTTCTTTGCTGCAAAACTTACAGAACATCCGCCAGAGAAGGCATCGAAAATGGTATTGACATCATCGGGTATATTTTCAAATATCCAGTCTGTTATTTTCTCTTTATTCCCGATAAAATTAACCTTTGGATACTTATTGCTTGCCCTTCCCAACTCCAATTTGATTGTTTTAGCTATTGCCTGTGCCAGTAATGGGGGAACGGCATTCCCGACTTGCTGCTGTTGTGACATTTTAGAGCCGACAAAAACAAAGCTGTCTGGAAAAGATTGTATTCTTGCGAGCTCTCTAACAGATAAAGCCCTGTTTTGAGAGTAATGGAAGACCTTTCTCATGTCCCCAGTTACGCAGATCGATGGCTCATCTGCATTATACTTTATGTATTTCCTTACATCCCCTGATTTGGGCCTTAATTCTTCCGGTATCTCATAGCGACAGCCTCCATTTGAGACATAAGACATTTTATTAAGCATACTTTCGGAATGGTTCATGGCCCCATGGTTCGGGATATTTGATGTTTCTCCAGAATTTAATTTCGGCAGGTCATCTATTGCTTCTTTTATAGTTTTCCATTTTTTCATCTTTTTGTTGCTTATCGTAGCCTGCGCATTTTTATCAAATGTTTTTTCTGGGAACTTGTTTGGTAAATGTATCCTATTGCCTATAAAAAACACCCTATTCCGAATTTGTGGAACCCCGTAGTCTGCAGCATTTAATATTTTGCATTCTGTTTCATAGCCTAATTTGCTGAATAAAGAAATAATTTCTTTTCTTGTTTTTCCCTTGTTGTGATTGTAAACTCTTGCTACATTTTCAATAATAAAGAATTTTGGTTTTATGATGGAAACAACTCTGGCAAATTCTTTGAATAAATGATTTCTTGGATCGTCTAGAAAGCTTCTCCCTATATTTCCGGCCATAGAAAACCCCTGGCACGGTGTTCCGCCAATTATGATGTCTACCTCTTTGCCTTTGGATAATTCTAAAATTTCTTCCTTTGTTAAATCTTTAATGTCTTTCTCTATTAGGGTATTATCAGGAAAGTTTCTTTTATAAGTTTGGCAGCTGCTTTTATCAAAATCTATGGAAAAAACATTTTCAAATCCTTCCCTTTCAAATCCAAGAGACAGCCCACCTACACCTGCAAACAAATCAATGTATGTAATTTTATCATTTGCCATTTTTCCTCTTTTCATATCTATTTACAATACTTAATCTTTTGTTAACATATTAACGTTTCATGCTATTTCTCATCTTTATACTAGTTTTACATACACTTTAATAAGAATGCCACGCTCTATTTTCCACAATTGAAAATTAAATCATGCGCTAATTAATTAAATATCATGGGCAATAAGAGGGCAAGAATATGTAATGCGCCCTTCGCACATCATCAGGTTGTTAATACCGTTGCAATCAACTCTTTGCATTCCCCTGTTAATCGTGCCCATCCCTACAATGCAAATTTTTTTGTTCAGTAATAACAAAGATTTCAAGCCTGTCTTTTGATTAATTGCGAGATCGCCTTTACCAATGATGAAATTATTGCCATTATATTGCAATACATGCCATGTATGTTTTAATCTTTGTTTGAAGTTCATTGGAATTTATAATCCTTTGGATGATTATTTAATTGTCATTTATTCAATATTATATTTATTCATAGCATTACCCCTCTAAGAGCTCCCATCTCTATTTCCGGCGTAATAACAAATATTTGCCTAGATCATGCCTGAGCATGTGCGGATGCAAATTTAGCCCAATTTTATTCCCATATACTTTTATTTTCTTCCAGGCAGTCTGGCTGTACATTTTAAAGAATCTTCCGTGATTTAACTCGGAAGACGGCTTTTTATTCCTTCTTTGATAGTTGTTTCTCTCTCCTTAATGAAGTTATCATAATCGTCATCCCGCATATATTCGAGGCCCAATTTTGAAATGAAGTGTTTTGCCATAAGGTCTTCCAGTCTGCTGTAGTCACCCCCCATCTTGTCCTGCATTTCTTTAACATAAACTGAAGGTTTTTTATTGCTTATTTTTATGTTAGTTTGGTCGAATAATAGAGTTCTATTCAATATATTATCTTTAGTACTACTAAATTTTGTCGATTTATCTTTGTCCAGCCCTTCAATCTTGGAAGGGAAAATGTGGTGATCATTTACCCTCTTGCTATTGTAATCGACAGAACCTGGAGAAGTTCTCTCATAAAAATCAGGTCCACCACTTAATGCAATCAAAGATATTATTGCATTGTAAACTGATGTTCCCTTTTTAGACTTTTGCAGATCTAGATTGTCAATTATTCTTTGAAAATTATCTTGTCTTAGTCTTTGTATATTGTATGGATCGCCAGATTTAAGCCAGGCCTTTAGCTCTCTGAAATCCTTTGACATTACTGTGTCCGAAGAACCGCTGTAATCCTGAGAAAACACAGCCGACCAATACCACTTTGAAACAATTTTGTCAAATTCACTTTCAGGTAATATATACTTGTATTCATCCTCGTATATTTTTAGTACTGCAGCAAGTACAGGAATTATAGTTGTATTCGGAATAAAATCGCTTTTTATTGCCCCAAAGTGCTTATTATCACTAACATTCTGTATTCTGGATCTTGCGCTCTCACTGAAATCTATGGCATCTTTCCATAATTTCAAAAACTCCGCCTGGGATTTAATCGGAGTGGTTTCTACCTTCTTTCCATTAACCCTTTGCACATCCATTTGCCCAGGAACCAATGAATAAACGTATTTAGGACTGGAGTATTCCCTCGTTGCTAGTGCCATAAACTTAAGTAAATACTCTTCAATACCAGGTATTTCTTTCAACTGATCTCCTACCTCTTTATCATAACTTTTTCTCAATTCTATGTTATGTCCGAAGAGAAAAGCATTCATAAGATCAAACATTGATAATTTTAGTCCTTTTTGATTTAATCGAGCAAACATTATACTGACATCATTCATGTTATTTTTGTTGTCAAGCACATGGGTGGTAAATTTATAATCTAATATCCCGGAAATATACCCGTCAACTTCTTTTTCTCTCTTTAAAACCGCCTTCACTTTTTGTCCATCGTCTTCGATATCCACAGGATGATACTTATCAAATAATTTCAAAGAGTATTCATCTATCCAATCTTTTAACTCGTTTTTTTTGAATTCTTCATCTGAAAGCAAAGCCAATGGGAATTTCAACTCATTGATAAATCTGTCTTTATTGGATTTAAGACTATCGATAGAAGTATGGTAGCGATTATATTCATAAGATACTGAATTGTCAATATCTTCGTTGTAGCGCTTATCAATATCCAAATAGAAAACGTAATGAGAGTTTTTATTTGGAAACTTGATATCTGGATTGTATATTGCATAATACAATGAAGAAAGTCTCTGCTGTCCATCTAATATGGCAAAATTTACGTGATCTGAGTTGTTAGCACCTTCAAGAGGTTCAAAGTTGACCATTTTCTTGGTTTCATTATCAATTTCCCAGAACAGAAGCAACCCGGAAAAATAGTTAAATGATACTGAAGCTAGCAAATCCCTAACTTGATTAGGTTGCCATTCGAATTTTCGCTGAAATGATGGCTTTGCAAATTCCCCTTTGTGAACTCCTTCTAGCAATCTTTCGACCGTTTTGTCCTGTCCTGGATGTATAGTCATTAATCTGTATATAGATGCATATATATCAATTTGTTGATATTGAAATCCTTGTTCAAGGTGCAATTGAATATTCACGCTAGATTAATATATTTTACATCGATATAATTCTATGGACGCAGCTAAAATTGTTAATTCCAAAATCACACATTTGGGAAAAATGAAGAAAATTATATTTTATCTGGTTACTGTAATTTTATTGATCTTATTACTACTTTTGTATTTATACAACAATAGCTACTATGGCCTTTTTCCATTAATACTATTCACAGGATTGATAATAGTAATTGTTTCAGCAATTGCTTTGACTTTAGAATACTTCCGTATTGTAGGGGAGATAAGGTATAATGAATTACTTCTCCAAAGCCTAATAGAAGAATATCTGTAAAATGCAGTAGAGGGAAACGTAATAAAGTTTTGCCTCATTACAATTGTTCTCATATATTCCAAAACACAAGTTTAGCAAAACATTCACTTTATTTAGAATTTATAAGTACCTTTAAAAACTACCTATATTAGATTATTGCATGTAATATTGGTCAAAGCATGGCCTGAACAACTGAGGGGTAACTTATTCAAGGAGAACATCTTTCTGAAATAAATTTATAATTAGCTTAAGCAATAATCATTGTTTGATGTTCAGGGTGTTATATGAATGGATAGTTTCCATAATTTGGCATAGGATCTTAATCTTAGTATAAATCCAGGAACTATAAGGCATCCAAATCCATTTCCTTTCCCACATGCATTGTCGTGTCATTGTTGGGGAATAATTTTGCCATTAGTGGTTTAATCTCATTAGCCAATTTAGATTCCCAATTACCATCTTTTAGGTTCATCTTTAGTTTCCAAATACGCAATCTGTTCTTATCCTCGAAGTGGAGTGGACCATTGTCAATAGTCCTATATCCGGAAGGATAAACAAGAATGCAATCAGATGCATTGTACTTAACTGAATAAGCGTACATTTGATATAAGTCAGATGTACTGACCCCATTAAGTATATTATGATCCCCTGAGTCTTCTTTCTTATATTTTGTGTCGAGAATTATGGTCTGTGTTTCGTTTTTATTTTCACTTTCTATACAAATATCAGGTTTGAGGGTACTTGACTTGTAATCAATGAATAAAGAGTGTCGTGAATCCTGTGACCTGATTGAATTGTGCGTTGATGGTAGGATAATGCTCTCGTTATTCCTTATGAAGTTTGCGAAGAAAGTCTCGAAAATCTTGCTCATGTCTAGTAGGAGAGCCGGCCCTTGGGAATACTTGCTTGAATCAGGATTGATAGAAAGACCTTCTAAAATTAACTTGCTCTGATCATAGGGGTTTTTGTAATGTTGATTTAGCCTGTTTAAATTTATCTTCTTAAGGTATATTTGTCTCAAAGGCATAGTATCAATGTCAACTAAAAAGCCAGACAACTCACGAAGTTCCCAGCTTAAGTTGTCGCTCCTAACTATTCTTGCAAAATAGGAGCAAGCCCCTTTAAAATATTGCATTAATTCAGTGTTTTCTGTGTAGATATACGATTCTTGCACAATTTGGGAAGAATCAGGTTCATACATCTGTCTCTCAATTAGGGGTTTGCCAGTTAGGTAACTGCTCTTTAAAATTATTTGTTCGTATTGACAGTGAATACCCTCAAATAACGCATTCTTTAAGGATGTCGCGAAGAAGAATACCAGGAGTTCGAGTATGCCTGCCTTATCCAGTTTTTCGAATTGAAGAAGTTCATGCTCAATATCCTTAATCCCAAGTGTATAGGAAATCATCCTGGCAAAGCTGAAAAATGCATCTTGGGTATTCTCAGTCGAGTTTCCCTCTTTCAGCTCAAAAATCTTTGGAAGAATGTTGACCTGAAAGTCTCCCAGTGAAATTGCCCCGACGAAGTTGATAAACCTTGCACTGTGCTTAGGGCCAAATTGAAAGAAATCCTCATTTATCTGCTTATTTGCCTTTAGCTTAAAATTCATCTGCTCAAGCTCTTCCGCTTGCTCATCCGTAATTGTCCTTTCCCCAACAGAACTAGAGGAGATTTTTACTGTATTATTCTCAAATAAAGTAAGCTGCATTTTACTCATTTATCTTGGTCATCTTCCGATTTTTTAGCCGGTAAAACGCTGTCTAAAAATTCCTCTGGCGATTTAAAACTACGGTACGGGTGGAACATATCAGCATTCTTTCCTTCAACTTCCTTTGTTTTTATTACAGACTTCAATATTTCAAGCAATCTATCATTATCGAGATAAAAGTATTCTTGTAAGAGTGGCATTATCTTGTAGTACCAAGAGTTCATTAAGTCTTCGGCTGAACCAATGTCTTTAAAGTAAGCGTGCCCAATACCATAGTCTGGCCCTTTAAATTTTGCAATTTCATCGTTCAACACATTGAAGATAAGGAGTATAGCATCCTTCACGTTCTCCGGAGTGCCCTTATCTTTGAGAAGTCTATCCAGTACTTTTTCGTCTGGTTCGACTGGAATAAAGTGAAACCTTCTTCGGATAGCCAGGTCCATAAGAGCAATTGATTTGTCCGTGGTATTCATGGTTCCTATGATATACAGATTCATTGGTACCGAAAATGGTTCATGAGAGTAGATTAATTCTACTTTCATTCCTGGTTTTTCTTTGCTCTGCTCTCTTTTGTCTTGTTCAAGAAGGGTAATCAGCTCACCAAACACTCTCGAAATATCTGCACGATTTATCTCATCCAAGATCAGCACATACTTTGCATTTTTACCATTCTGCAAACTCTCCTTAGCCTTGTCGCTGAATTTTTTGAAGGCGCCAGCTTGGGTCTCATAGTAAATTGCTCCTTTCTCTGTTGTTTGCGGCCTCAAACCCTCAACAAATTGCTCATAACCATAGGATTTGTGCATTGTGATCATTTTGATTTGTTTCCCTTTAGAGGTTTCCTCACTGGGCGGCTCTTTCAGCCATTCCCTTAGGTCTTGCAGAGTGAGTCCCGAGCCATTAATGATTCCGCTGGCTATTCGTGTGGCCAGGAAAGTCTTTCCAGTTCCTACTGGCCCATAGAGAACTATATTCCTTGGAAACTCTGGGTCTTCGTTATACATGACAATTTTATCTGAGTTCGATGCTATATCGTTAGACGAACCTACATTAGATACACTCGGGGATGTACCCTTATCTTCAGGGTGATTAGCGATATAATACCATGCCCAGTCCAATTCCCAGAGGCTAATACCATGTTGTTTTGCCAAATCATTAGCATATTTATTAAATTCCTCATAGTGTTTAACGAAGTAATTCCTGTCCCTGGAATACTTTTTTTCATTTTGAATTGAATTCATCGCCTCTACAACTGTACCGTTGTAGACTGCATACTTCTCAGGAAAAACAACTATAAGTATGGCAGTTGCCACAGCGGGACCCAATCCATACACTTTGTTTTCACCGTTATCAGATACCGTTTTCATAAGCCTCTCACCAATTTGCTTATTCTCATCCAGAAGGATTTTCAATGCTATTTTGAGTTTATCAAAGTCGGTCTGTTTAGGGCCGTTTCTAGGAAGACCAGGCCAATGAGTATTGTTGTCAAACAACAAGAAATCATGAAATTTCTCCCACTGAAGACCATCAATATGACTTGGACTGAAAATCGTACCATACATATTTATAACTTCTTTTTCTTGGGACAACAACTTGTTACTGTTGCTTGGGTTGAATTGTTCTTTCGTATATTTGATGGCTTCCTCTAATAAGTCCATAAGAGAAAGATAACGAGGTATATAATTAAGATTTCCTTTTCGACCCGAGAAATTTTGTAGAAAGTACAGTTAAAATCTCCTACTTGTCAATACGCCACATAAATCAGTTTCTTGCATACCAAGCTTTTACTGCAGCCATATGACGCTTCTTATTTTCAAGATCTCTTATTTCATTTAAACTATACTATATAGAATGGTGATAAACTCCTGAAAATACTTTCTATTCTCCTTGCGCCAAAAGTAAAAGGTAATGCTCGGGTCTCCATTATAAGGATAATTCTTGTAATTAAGTTTATTAGGCCAGATCAGAATACTTATATTATAGCAAAGGATTAAATATAATATAAAACTGGTGATTCGTTGTTAAATCCTAATGATACAAACATTGAAAATGTAGGAAATCTAGAAAGATCCTTAAAATCTCAAATTAGCAAGCTCGAAAAACTAAGAGCAGAAGTAAGAGAGCTAAAATTTGTCCCAGTAGATCCAATGGGCTCGTATACATCTCTCACATACAAAGCCATAGACGGCGGCAAAATGAAGATATCGTTTGAACCCCTTGAGATTGATTTGATAGAAGTTGCAGATTCTTATGGGAACCTCAAGATGAAATTTGTTTTACCTAAGGAATCGGATGAGAACGAAGAGGGGGAAGATAATTTAACTGTAGAGGGCAATTTCCTTGATGAAGATCCAATTGTTAGGAAATTCCTGGGTATCTTGGGGAAGAAAAGCGTTCAAGAGATCTCTGAGATATTAAATCAGTCGGACACTTACATGGAGTTATCAGAATGGGCATGCATATTTGAAAAGGTAGCAAATTCGAATGAAGATCCCGTAATATTGATGAGGGATGGACTGTTGAGAACCAAGAAGATTAAAGCTGAGCTTATACCAAATCTCTGGGAAATCCTGAAGGAAAAAAAGAGACTTGTCAAATTAGTTGGAGTTTCTAAAACCTCCAAAGTGATGACTTTGCTGTCAACTGCCATATCAATGGAACATATTTTCCCTGGTAATTCAATAGGTTACGTGAAAATTCCAAAACATCTTGAGTTGAGAGCATATAGATGGTCCGGACAAGGTAAAATTTCTGAAAAGAAAAATAATATCTTCTATGCATTTGGCGATTTGTACATTGCAAAGTTATCTAGAAACAGTAACTTGTTGGTTACAGTTGAAATTCCTAGAGATTGGAAAAATGAACAAGAAATATATTCCGAACGTGAAATTGCTGAATTAATGGCACACTTGGCTAAGGATTCCGGCTATTCCTATCCTGTGCTTGGGTATCCTCAGACGATAATGAGGGCCCATGAAGCAGCTGCAAGAGTTGGGTTTCCAGCTTCCATTGTTAGGGATAAAATAATGGACAAACTAAGAGAAATGCTTGACGAAGACGGGAGAGATTTCATGCGAGATGCCAGTGTTCTAACGGAATTTGTAAATAAGGGCGTATTAGGAGGCGGTTACATTGATGAATAACGGGAATGTGATGGGAGTTTTTATTGGATTAGAGAGTGCAACTTATGAGTATATCGCAAATATTATTGCCCCTTATCAGACTAATTTTGAGTTAGAAATCGGAGATTTTCTCCTGATAGAAAATATGGGGTCATACATTGTTTCTAGAGTAACTGAGTATAGACCAACTGGTGAATTAACATCTTTTATGGGCCAGAAATGGTTAGGAGATGTGGCAAACAATTTAGATGCTATAGGGCTGGACATAAAGGAAAAGAAGATAAGATATACAGTCAGAATCAAGATACTTGGCAGTCTACACAACAAAACTTTTAGGCCAGGAGTTACAAAAATCCCGAATATCACGAGCAAAGTCTACAAACCTTCTAAAGACCAACTGCATGAAATAATAGAAACTGTGAATCGTCAACAATACAATGGGAAAGAGATAGGGTCCCTTTATTCAGATAAAGATATCAAAATCAAATTCAACATATCAGAGCTAAATGCGAAGCGCACATTTGTTTTTGCTAGAGCTGGCTATGGAAAAAGTAACCTTATGAAACTTATTTCCAGCGACTGGCCTAAAAACGAAGGAGGTCTTGTGATTTTTGATCCAGAAGGAGAATATGCAGTAACGGATAGTAAAAAAAGACCCGGGATAATGGATCAAAGAGAAGCAATACTAGTTACAAACAGAAATATGGACACTAAACTAAGAAACGTGTATCGCTACATGAAGCTTAATTTACGTGAGTTCGATCCGAAATTTATCCTCCCGATTATCGTTAATCCTTCAAAACATGAGACTGTATTCTTTTCAAAGTTGATGGGCATGGAAATTGAAGATTGGGGAAGGCTAGTTGATTTGCTTTACACCCAAGGGTGGAGGGCAGATTTATCTGAAGTCGCAGAAATCGTAACTGGTAGTGATGAAGATACAAACAATTTCCAACCCGTTCTTAATAATTTGGTCTCACCAATTCGTAGTTTACACGATCCAGATTCACATCTGATGGGCATCATTACTGAAGCTATGAGTAGAGAAGAGGTAGTAATAGTGGATATTTCATTGCTAGATAGTAAAACTGCGTTGCAGCTGAGCTCAATGGTGGTAAAATGGATATTTGACCATAATCAACGTAACTTCACAGATCAGGGCAGTAAATTGATAAAGGCTACCTTTGTTGTTGAGGAAGCCCAGTCTGTTATTGGCCAAGATTCTAATTATGCTTCATTTATTGAATTGGCAAAAGAAGGCAGGAAGTATGCGTTAGGTGGTATTTTCATAACACAGCAGCCCGGCAGCATTCCGTCCGATATACTAAGCCAGGCAGACAATTTCTTTGTGTTCCACCTGATCAGCAGAAGTGATCTAGAAAGTTTAAGACGTGCGAATGCACACTATTCAGATGATATCCTGACACAGATTTTAAGCGAACCTATACCGGGCAAGTGTTACATGTGGACTTCATTTCAACCTTTTGTTTTGCCACTAACGGTAAATAATTTTGAAGATATTGTTAAACCTGATAGGAGCCTTGAGATCCAGGGAAATTCTGATCTTTTGACAGATATTAAAGCAATATTGCAAAATGAAGACTCAGATCCAGTGAATGCTTCAATTATTGCCAAGTATAATGAAGTGGAACGAGCTGGCATAGACCCAAGTCAAAGAACCATAGAACTGTATAACAGACTTGATGAAAAAGAGAGATCGTATCTCAGCGAAAAAGGGCAAATTCAATTAACCAGAGAAAATGTCCCATTTGCTGTCAAAACTAGATATTATAATTCTTTGAAGAAGTAGTTACATGGTAATCTTGAGATCACCGAAAAGTTTAGGCCTATGATGTAATAGAAGAAATATGGAGAAAGAAATCAGTACGCTTGATGGCCAAAGTTATGATCAGGACAGCGAAGGCCTGAGGAGAAGAATCCTGGCACACTTAGCACACATTGGTTTCACTATAAACGATGAGGGGAAATTATCTCTACCAGAGGAAAAATCCTATGTTAGAAATGCACATAAAACGGCCGTAAATATAGCAGTACAAAAGAACTGGGAGAAAATTCAGAAATATGAGCCTGAATTAATCGATAAGTACGTAATTGATGGCCGTGAGCTTGACGTAGCAAACATTGAACCTGAATTAATCCAGGTTGATAAAAAAAATACTAACCTGTTTAATTGGGTGAAATTGCACTGGTCCATTCCCATATCTGCAGGATATGGCCGCAGGCTCAGATACATTGTAAAGGATAAAACTAATGGGGCCGTAATAGGAATAATAGGGCTAGCAGACCCGGTTTTTGGTATTAGGGATAGGGACAACCTCATTGGATGGACAAGGGAAGCACGGGGTAAAAGACTGAGAAACGTAATGGACGCTTTCGTATTAGGTTCTATACCGCCATATTCATCCGTCCTAGGTGGCAAGTTAATTGCGTCCCTATTAGCTTCACCTATAATTCGAAGAGATTTCGCAAGGAAGTACAAGGGCAAACGGTCGCTAATCAGTGGCAGGATATTTGATGGAAAACTTGCCCTTATTACTACGGCCTCTGCTTTTGGGAAGAGCTCCGTATATGATAGAATTAAAATATCCCCGGGGCCGGAAATGATTCATGCTGGATGGTCAAGCGGTTCCGGAGAATTCCATCTTTTTTCTGATTTCTACAATGAGTTGACATCCTTGGTGAGGGAAGATATCAAAGGACGGAAAAATCCATTATGGGGAAGCGGTGTTAGAAACAGAAGAGTGGTAATATGCGCTGCACTAGACAAGCTCAATTTGCCAAGAGAATTGCTTTATCATAACATTAAAAGAGAATTATTTGCAATGCCATTAGGGTATCGTTCATTTGAATTCTTAAGAGGAGAAAGTAAAAGTGTGGAGTACTATGATATCAGTCAGGATAAAATTGTTGGTTTCATAAAAAATCGCTGGATGATTCCAAGAAGTATAAGGGATAATAAGTACCTTAACTTTAAAAAGGATCAATATTCTATAATAAAGAATTATGATAGGTTCTTTGACAAGGATGAGGGCAAATGGATAATTGAGAGCAAAAAGGCCGATTGTGGAGAAAAATAAGTGGATAGCATAATTGGTTATTAACTTAAAAGGGTATAATTATGTCCGTGATTAGTATAGAGATAGGCGTCATTGCAGTTGTGCTTGCGGTTATAGGGATACTGATACAAATCCCACAGGATAAGCTTGAGCTTGGCCTAATGGATGTGACATTTAGAGATGTGGTCGGGATAAATAACCAGCCAGCACGTTTGTTACTTGTGGCAGTTAGGAACAAAGACAAAAGAAAGACCGCCAGAAATTGCTATGTCTTTATGAAAAGGCTTAGGAATGCAGAGACAGGAGAAGAGTATATTACGGATGTATTCGGATTAAAATGGAGAGAATACAAGAGTCCCTCCGCACATATTCTCCCTAGGACATACCGGGAATTTAACAGTTTTCTTCTAATGAAAAGCCGGCCTGATATGCCTCTGATGGATGCTTTTTTGGACTCAGATGAGCTTATTCCGCCGACGCAGGGGCTGACCGATCTTATCGCCGAATATTGGGTGGTATCAGATAATTTTAAAATTGCCAAAGGTGTATTTGCCATACATCTGGATAAGGATATAGACAAAGTTTCCATCAGCAAAAAGCGGTAATATGCAGAATATTCAAATCCGATCTGAAAGCATGCAAAGTTTTAGGCTTATATATAACGGAATCATAGTTCAAATAAGCTTATTGTGCTATTTCAGTTGACTTAATCATACCCAGAGGCTTAAGGCGGGATTAGTGACAAGGAGGAATTCTAAATTTATCTTGCTAGTGAGATAAGAAATTAATTTTATTATATAGCAAAAAGCTGTTTATTTGAACTAGGGAAAGGATAATCATGCAAAAGAATTAATTTAATCATAAAAAGAAAAATTAATGAATGCACAAGGATAGCTTTTAAGGGAAAACACAACGAGTTTTTTGGCGATGTGATAGACCGTAAAATATATAGCAAATTAAATCCATATTCGCATGGAGCCCAAAAGAGGAACCAAGTATTCAGGAATGGTATAGTGAATACATGAAACCATTTCTGGAATCTCTATCGTGCATCTATAGCAATTTAATACAAAATCAGGAGACAAGCGAGAGAGAAAACAGTTAAGAGAAATTGAGAATAATAATATCTCCTCTGAGTTCCTTGTTATAAATCAACGAAAAGTTGCCGATGCTAATTTTCCGATATTTAAATATGGAGAGAAAGTTAAATATACCAAGTTTTCCTATAATATACCATTAATGTTTATAGAGCAAATATTTGGTACCCCCCGGCCGTCTTACAAGGATCTAAAAGATTTTCTAGATAGCAATATGGAAGACGCTAGAGTAGAGTTCAAGAGAAGTGTTTCAGAAGATATTGATAAGAACCTTTTGGGAGAAGTAGTAGCGTTTGCTAATAGTCAAGGTGGCATACTCATCATTGGAGTTACTGATTCAGAGAGGCAAATAGTTGGATGCCAGGAAACCAGTGATAGCATAGAAAACCACATAATTGATAAAATAGAACCTTCCATGGCTGGCCTTTTTGTTATAGAAACGGTAGAGACGCCACAAAATAACCATGTATTAATAGTGGAAATTGAAAATAGCCCGGAAATACATGCCGTTAAACTCAAAAGAAACAATAAGAAAGAACCTTTCGAAGGATATGCATATTATTACAGGAACGCCATGAGTTCTCGCTTGATGGCCCCATCAGTTCTAAA
>JAJZXP010000103.1 GCA_021806345.1 Thermoplasmata archaeon
TGACATTATGTAACTCTTTAAATAGGTTTATGGTTAGTGTTACGAGAGATCTTCTTAGATTGCATGGAGTCAGTATATAAATTAGCGATCAAAGAGGGATCCAAGACATGACAAAAGGTACATTTTGTCATGCCAAATCTATCTTGAATTGTCTTAGACCGACAAACGAAAAGGAAGCATATACGCTGCGGTGATGTTTCAAATCTATCTTGAATTGTCTTAGACCCATTGTACTTCTCCCTCACTGTTGATTATATTACTTTGTTTCAAATCTATCTTGAATTGTCTTAGACAATTTCCACTTAGATAAATTAATAGAATCAGAAACGTTTCAAATCTATCTTGAATTGTCTTAGACTCGTTATTAAGCACAGTATTTTACTCTCTCCTTGCTACTTGTCGGCAACACCGTTTAGGAGGCTAACCATCACAATGAATCATTCGAACCCTGCTGAAACATAGTCAGGGTGGTACTGTCTCCAATTCACTTGCCATATAGGTTATGAATGACTTTAGAATTGATCAAATCTATTTAAATCTTGCTGGAGACCTAGGGTTTGATCTTTTTTACATTCTTCTTTTCTTCGGATATGGCCTTATAATCGAACTGGGCCCCGCTTCCGAGCTTTGCGATGTTCCTTGCAGCATTGATATCCCTGTGATAGTCCTTTAGACCACATACGGTGCACTTAAACAGCCTCTCCCCCTTTCCATAAGATACCCCCATGTGGCCGCATCTATGACATACCTGCGAAGTGTAAGATGGATTCACCTCAACTACATCGAGTCCATGAGCCATCGCCCTTAACTGAAATTGAGACAATGCAGTTTTCTTATAAAGCCAGTTATTGGTCATTCCTCTGTTCTCATTCTTTTCATTTAATTTGTAAATTTTACTCACATCCTCGACGGCTAGAGTGCAATATCCGAAATGATCCTTAATTTCCGATATAAAATTTCCGTGTGCCTCCTTGACTGCAAAATCCCTCAGGCCATAGAGCTCCTTGATTTCATTGTCAATGCGATCTATATTTTCAGGATCCATCTCGCTTCTCTTCTCCGACTGTTTCCTGGAGATCAGCCTGTAGAGTCTATCTATTCTTTCAGTGTATTCCTTGACATTAAAAAATAGCGGCCTTCCATCAAGACCAGCGGCAACCCATTTCCTGAAGTTGAAATCTATTCCCACCACATTCTCAATCCATTCTTCTTGATGGGATTCTACGGGAATCTGCACATAAGCAAACCACTTTTCGGCCTCCTGGGTGATAGTGATCCCATATCCCATCATGTCCTTTATATCGTCGTAATATGGCAGCTCCGTTTTGCTTACAGGTATTCGAATTCTTGGATCCGGATGCTTTCCAGTCTTTGAGTGAAGTTGAACTTCCAGGAACCATTCCTTGTCAAAAATGAACCTAGAGTTTTCATTGTATACGTATAAAAAACGTTTATCTCTACCCGTAGCAGCTCCACTGAATCTCTGCATAAGCAATGCGGTTATTCTTGTACTCATGGGTATGTTCATTTCCTTCCATTTGTTGTATAACATTTTTTGGATTTCTGTTCTGCTCATATCTAGAAATTCTTGGACCCATGTCATCGACTGTTTAAGCTCAGCTGCCATCTTTTTATCAGGATTCATTTGCAAAATTGCCGTTCTGTAGGTAGTATTTATGCGCATTAACAACCGCCTGGTATTCTCTACGGTTTCAATGTATTTAAGTTATACTAGTAATAAAATAATATTTCATTACTGGGATTCGCTAAATATAAGGAAACTTAGGAATATAATATCACTTGGTGCGTTCAGTAAAGCACTTAAATCGGTTAGGAATTTGCTAATAATAAAAATGAATTGAATGAAATTAGCGTAATTCATTTCGAATAACTTATGTTGGCTCCTTTTATTCATGATTTGATGTAAATTTTACCTGCTCATGTGATTCATCCGGCCAGACTTGGTCTCTATGATCCCTTTAGTTTTTGATTTCTTCTCGATCGATCGAACTGAGTGAGTATATACCCTCTTTGATAAGCAGCATTTTTTGTATACAATATAACGAATGTTCACGCATTTTGTACCTAAAAGGTTCTTCTGTAGACATCTTCGTGAGATCCAATATCTATAAACACAACCTTACAAGGATCCTCTTCGTCTATTTTGTAAAGAATTACTATCCTTTGTTTGTTTACTTTTACTGCATAAATCCCTTTCAGCTTATAGCTCTTCGTTTCGCCGATAAAGGGATTTTCTTGAACCTTCTCCAATTTATTTTTAACTTGCTCCTTTATCGAAGCGTCCCCTATTTTAGAAATATAAGGCTCAATTGCAGATGTGTCAAAAGAGTAATTATTACAAGTCATTTAACTGGCCTAAGAGAACAGAGAATCAAGTTCGGAAACATTCTTTATAATGTGCTTTCCATATACGTTGTTTTCTTTATTGAGTTCATCCTTTTTACGCGCAGATTCCCAGAATTCATCAGAATTAATATTTTTATAATACCATGCGTAGCCATCAAGATCCAACTCTTCATTTAGATTTTCCGCTTCAAGGAATGGTTCTGTTTTATCCGCTTCAACTTCAAGTTCGCCCCCACTTTTGTCTCTGTATGGCATGATTAGAGAATCTATTTCCTGACGCAAGTCCGGGTCTGTTATAGGCTCAATGATGTCCTTGTTAACAATCTCTGATAATTTGACTGGATAAACGCCATTCATTTTTTCAGTTATTACTATGTTCTCATCCAGATCCTCTATATTTCTTATATCCTCGGAATAAGGACCATAATAATATTTCTTGAACGAAAGATCTGAAAGCCTCTTTCCATGCTTCTTAATATACTGAATTTCTGATAAATAAGCTAACTTGTGAAGTTTCTTTTGGGGTAAAGGACCGTATTTCAGCAGAATGTATTGTACGAATTCTATACCTGAAATCATAATTTAATATATCTACATGGTTATTTAATTTAGCGCTACATTTATAAATATACACTGTCACCTTACGAATCACAATGTGTATCTCTAAATATTGTAAGGACCAAGTAATTTCTATCTGATGGTTCAATGTGATCTATCTTCATCCATACGATGTTGGATGACGATACAATAGGAATACGATCACAAAAGATAGTTAGTTTTATTTTTTTGGCATACACACGTTTTATAACTAATTAATATGTCAGTGGTTATAGGTTTCGGAAGAAAACTCGGATTTTAAAGGATTTTTGTCGGTTCGTGTTTCGGGATGCTTTCTCTCCTTGAATTGTTTTAGGTTCTTCATGGAATTAGGGTTCATCCTTTTCTTAGGTTTACCTTGATCTTTCTGATTGCCAATTATTGAATGGAGCATCTTCTGGACCTCCTTCTGCTTCTTCTTTATCTCAATATCTCTCTTGGCTTCGTACTGGTCAACTAACCAATTAGGCGGAAGTTCGAAGTCTATGGTCTTCACAGTTACAGTCCTTGAACGCATGCCCTTATTGGGAACCTGGACAGTTGGGTATTTGAGAAAATCTTCCCCTCTCCTATACGGATTAGGATCTGGAAGTTTAATCTTAAATACACCCTGCTCTTTTGTGGCTTCAAAGAATATGTTTATAAGGCCTCTTGTCTGGGCATCAATGTAATTCCATTTTGGGACCGTAATGAATGTAATCAGGTTCCTGTACCTGAATGATTGAGCTACAATAGA
>JAJZXP010000247.1 GCA_021806345.1 Thermoplasmata archaeon
TCAGGATTCCCACGGGACTGTTCAACATGGTGGTCTTTGAGAATTATCAACCAGCGGCACGTTCCAACATCGGAGCCGTACATTTGGCGGAAAGGGTGGAATTCGATGAAAGAGGGGTAATCTCGTCCATACACTTCATGCATCCGGAACATAACCTTCTCAGGTTCATAATGCACGCTGAGGAATACGAAAGCCTTATCCAGATTCTGATCAACGATGAGCATATGATCACCAAGTACGAGAAATTGATGCCACTGCTCACAAAGCTTGCTGCAAGGAAGATAACGAAGGAGCAGTTTGAGGCTCTAGGTTCGGCATATTCAGAGGATGAGGACCAGGCACCCAAGGTGATCAAGAAGTCCCTTGAGGAAATCCAGGACCTCAAGGACACAAACGACCTGATCAAGGTGAGGTCTTCATGATAGAACACGATTACAGCATGAGGAAAATCAGGATCCAGCAGATCTGGGATGACATCTTTGCCCTGAATCCCTCACTCAGGGAAAACCAGTATGCAAAATTCTCATACAGGGAATTCAGGGAGGCAGAGGACCAGGATGAGAGAGCTCCCTTCATATCGGAGGGAATGATGCGCCTGCCCGTTGGCCTATCAGTCACAAGAATCCATAAGGTTGAAAGGTCGAGGAAAGCAAATTCTTCAAACATTGGTGAAGAGGAAATCTGGGCTATTTTCCACAAGGTACCCCAGATATTCATTTTAAAGAGGTGAAATATGCCGGAATTCAGGACAAAAGGAAAAGGATCGGACAGGACAGTATATCCCGTCAGGAAGAGGAAACCGTATGGAATCAGCAGGGAGCTTGCATACAGTGATGTTGAAGCAATGAGGGCAAAGGGTGATCGTGCCCGCCTGATCAGGACCAACAGGAAACTTGATCTCTATGCACCCTTCATTTCCACAATACCGGGGGAGAATGCCTCTCAGACTGCACCTGGTGCCACAGTCATTGGAGCTGCAAACCCCGGTGCTTCAGCATCATCAGGGTTGGTTAACGCAGCAAGGAAACAGCTTGATGAACTCATGCATTCACAGAGGCTCAGAAGGGCATTTGTGAACAGGACAGGGCAGGAATCTGAAATCTCGGAATACCAATCAGGCGGTGACACATTCCTGAATGTTGTGAACCAGGACCACACCATGATGGTATTCGAGAAGCTTAACAACCTCACGGAAAAGGCAAATCCTGAAGATAAGACCAACAGTTATGCCAGGGTTCCAAAACTTTCAAAGCTCATGGATGCCAATGAGGATCATCTCAGCGTGGAAATACCTGAACCGTTCGTGAAATCTCTCCTCAAGTTCTTCTCCCATTACGGCACCGTAAAGGGAGAGAAGGATTCCTATGGCGACATCAGCGTGATGGTAGGAATGAACAGGGGTTCACACAAAGCACACATTATGCTTATTGACACAGACAACAGTGACGGTGCAGAATACAATGCAAAGAAGATCCTCGGGGACTACGCCTTCACCGTTGCTTCTAGCAGGCTTTCCGGTGAGCAGATGCAGTCATTCTTCAGCCCTTCGCTCTTCTACCAGTCCCTGAAGGCCGCATCCGATCTTTCACCAAGCACTGAATTGAAGATACAGACATCAGATGATTATCCCATGTCGGTGACCAATAACGGATATTCTGCTGATGCAACGAAAGGTTCACTGATTGCACCCAAGATGGAGGACCGGAGGGCACCATTCATGAAGATCTTAAGGGAGAGCGATGGGAAATGACTAAGTTTAGAACAGTCAAACGCAATGGAAAAAAACAGGCCATACCCATAAATCAGAGAAAATCAGCATCGATTAACCGGACAATATCGCCCGTCCAGATTAACAGGATGGGGATCAGGAATCCCGGTTCTCTCAGTGAACTTGGATACAGGATGAAGGATCAATGGCAGCAGAGAAAAGATGCAATTGACGCAGCTGTGAAAAAATACGGAAAGAACAGGACTGCATGGAAATTCTCAGACCTGGTGAGGATGAATTCTCACAGGCCTGAACTGAGAGAAATAGCACTCCACGACCTTAGATACGTCACAGGAGAGAATTAAAGAGGTATAGAAATGGCAGAAAAATGGATAACTGTAAAGGATAAGAGCAAAGAGAACAGGCATGTCAAATTAACGGGGATAAAGGAAGCAAGGCCAACGTTGGAACTGAAGATGAGATACGGTGACATGAACCCCAACAGGAAGGAGACCCTGACACTGGAGCAGCTGGCAAGGGATCAGCTCAAGAGGGCAAGCAGTGCCTCAACCGTGGATCAGATGCTTTTGCACCTTGAGAAGTATACAGGCCTCCTTGGAAGCTTTTCTTCATTCAATGCAATTCTCATAAAGGAGCAGGATCCATATGCAACCGTCGTGAGATCAAAGAGCGACTGGAAAGCTTACGGGTATCAGGTGAAGGATGATGCTGTGCCCATTAACATCCTGTTTCCTGTTGTTTCTGGCAAACATGCATCCAACGGAAAGATGCTTGACTTCATCAACAAACTGAGGGAACAGGGTTTGAGCGATGAAATGATCGATGAAAAGGTCAGGGAGAAATATCCCAACGGTCGCGTACCAACTCACACCTTTGGAATCAGTCAGGTATTCGATAAGAAGGTAGTCGAAGCAATTCCGGGAAAGAAGCAGGTAAACCTTTATGACAGGGATTCCGAGATGAAGGCTCAGTCGCTGTATTCGTATCTGAAAGACCTAGCGGCATCAAATTACAAGGTTACAGAGGATCCATTCGCCGGTGGAAGGGGTTTCACTGCCCAGGATCCGGAACACGGCCAGAGGATCAACGTTATGAAGATACCCGGTGAAAATGTCCAGGCACTTAGGACATTGCTTCATGAACTTTCACACGCAAAGCTTGAGCACGTCTACGGGAAAGGTGGAACAAGGGGAGTTCAGGAATCTGAGGCTGAATTGTCTGCATGGCTTGCAGGGAAACACTTCGGTTACGACTTCAAGGACTCTTCACCGTATATCAAGGGCTGGTCTTCAAGTCAGGATTTCAAGGAAGAGAATGTGGACAGGTCCATGAAGACTGCAGCCTGGATTATCAAGAATGTGGATCTTGAGGAGCTGAAGGGAAAGTCATTGCCCGAAACCTCAGTGTCCGTTCCAGTATCAAGGAAAACCATCGGCCTGAGGAAGGAATACCAGGCAACATTGGGGTGAGAGAATGGCAGACGGGAATTCACGGGACGGAGCTCACGCATTTTATACCATGTATATGAGCTGTTCAGAGCTCCCGGTGAACAGGCCTCACAACCGTTCTAATGTCCTCTCTTATTTCAAGTCTTTAGTGCAGCTGGAAAATATGCTTTCCCCATTTACGGATGAAATAGAAGGCTATGAGGACTCATACAGGGGAATCTATGACAAGATATCAAAGGTCGATGAAGAATCGCCAAATTACGTGAATGAATCCTATCAGATATGCGGCGAATTCCTGGGCCTTCTATCTCAGGCTATGCAGGAATTAGGCCTGTTGATACCCGTGAACGCAACATCCAGTGACGGTGTCTTAGCGGAACCTTATAGCGATTGAAATGCCTCAATTCGAACCTGGAGAGAAATCTACCTGGCTGATTCCCTGGGTAAAACGGAGAATCAAGCAGAACAGGAATCTCATTGGAATCTTTGTCGGTGATACTGGGTCCGGAAAATCTCTCTCTTCCATTTCATTGGCAGAGCAGATTGATCCTGACTTCTCTGTGGAAAGAATAGTCTTTACCGTCCAGGATCTCATCACCCTGGTCAATTCAGGAAAACTCAAGCCGGGATCTGTTGTAATCTTTGACGATGCCGGGCTTGGCGTGAATGCAAGATTATGGAAAAACCAGTCTTCAGTCATATTCGGGATGCTCACTCAGGGATTCAGGTATATGCAGATTATCCTGCTGATTACAGTTCCAAAGATTTACTTCATTGAGCGTCAGAGCAGGAACCTTATTCACGTAATGTTTGAAGCAACTGATGTCCAAGGGATAATGAAACCCAAGCTGCCTTTCCCTTCTCCGTACCATGACGACAAGATCTGGTTCAAATATCCCCAGATCCAGAGAGGATTCAAGAAGATCACAATCAAGACTTCAAGATTCAAGCTGCCTTCCCAACCTTTGATTGATGCTTATGAAGCAAAGAAGAAGGAATATATGGAAACAAAGTTCAAAGAATTTGAAGAAAAACTTACAGGAAGATCCAGGGATTCAAGTGATGGAATTCCTTTGACATGTGGTGAATGTGGTTACTCGTGGCAGTACCATGGATTTCTGAGGATGGCCACTTGTCCTAACTGTAATTCCAAGGTATACATTGTTGAAAAAGAAACTCGGTCCAATGGGTTTGATGTTAAATGCAAACATTGCAGTTATATCTGGAGATTTACTGGATCATCTAAACGTACAACCTGTCCAAATTGCGAGCAGAAAGTAGATACAGAAAAGAATAGACTACCTGATTCCGATGATTCGAACGTCACAGTCTAAAATTGTCCTCAAGGACAATGGAGGACATCAGGGAGGACACTTAGTTTTTCCTTTGTTTCACTTAATATCCAATCATTTTTGTCCTGTTTTTCCACCACTTCTAACTTTTCATGTATTATATTAGTAAGAATTTATCCTGCCAACCTCATCCCAGCCACTTCCAAATTGATTTTAAGTCTTTCAAAATTCAACCATCAAAACGAACTAAGTGTGAATAGGCGGGATTTAATAGTAAAACTCCAACTTGGATTAAGTTTAAATACCAAATATCGTTTTACTATATGTTATGCTATTTACAGAAAACAACAAAGGAGATGATAAAGGGTTCACCCTACCAGAAAAATACAAGCTTTTACCACCTTCAGAACAACACATCATAATTAGATCTTCAATTCTTAAGTTTTTAGATTATGCTGGCAGGGGGACAGCATCGGAAATTTCTGCAGCACTAGGTGCTGGGAGTGCCATAACAATTAAGAAACAACTCCAATACTTAGCATTAACTCAACAGATATATTACGACCCTCAGAGCAAAGACCCCATTTATATGAGAAACGGAAAATTGGCACATCCAGTCTTTCAAAAGAATTTCTCAGTAGGGATCACTTCTGCTTACACCATAAGAACTTATAGCGATATGATGACCGGTAAGTATCTCATATTGACGGAATATTCAAAATCCCCACTTGGAGAACTTAGGACGAAAGGGGCTGTAAAGGTTGATCTGGTTGGGTTAGATCGGCTCATTTCAAATTTAAAGGAAATTCGCAAAGTTTTGGTTGAAAATCCAGAACTCTTGGAAAGCAAGCTCATCCTAGAGGGTGAGGAGGAAAAATAGAATGGTAATTGGAAACATGGAATATGAGAGATTAGACGAACAGGTAGAAAATGCATCAAGGGCTGGTTTACTCCACACGTCGTTTGGAATCTTTAAAATGCCCTCGTTTTCTACATCCCTCAGAAGAAGGTTCGAAGCAGAGGCATTTTTACGAGACACAAATGCAGGTATGGAACCACAAGTAGTTTCTCCCCATGTAAGTTGTAGAAATCAGATTATTGACAAGTTAGATCCTTTGCTTGGTAATAGCTTAGTCAAATACGCAAGACCGTTGATATTGCCAGATCCAGAAACAGAGGCCCTCAACTTTAACTGTGTAGCAAGAAATAACTACATGAAACTCGATGAAAAGATTCATCCAAGGGTAAAATCACGAGAAGAAGTAGTAGAAACCCTTTTTAGGACTGGCCTGTCAAGCAGTCAGAATTGGACAGATGTTCACAGTTCATGGAGGAGGGTTGATAGGGAGTATGGGTTTTCACCGCTGGTAGACTGGATGGGCAGACATCTTCAGGCGACCATGTCTGATGTCATGCTGGTTCCAACACCTATTGTAAGAGGTTCAATAAATGCAGTAGAACAAGCTTTCGATACTGCAGAGGATATGATGCCTATGGCTACGAAACAAACTATATTCACTCTATTTGGCAGTCACTTCCTTATCCACTCTGAATTCTTCGGGGCATCATCCCCGGCCCATCAAGCACGGATTCGATTTATAGAACGGTTAAGGCTATGGGTCCACAATGATAACATGAACAACACTTTCATTTCGATTAAGGTATATGATCCTTCCAAGTATTTATCAAATCCATCTACCGGTGGAATATATAGGAGGAATCTTAGCTATTTCATAGAGGAGATACAGGAGGCTGCTGCCGCCTTTGGCTCAGTTGTGGTTTTCCACGATACTGGAAATAGATTTCTCGGATTTTTAGATAGTGGATCAGATATTGTAACATCAAAGGCTTACGGAGATCCTGGTGTTGATAAAGTCATAATTCCGAAAGTGAGGAATCAAACCCAGAAGCCTCCACCTCCTTTGCCGATCAGGAGAGGTATGGTTGATGTGGATTATGAAACGGTGAAAGGATGGTTTGAACAAACAGGCGCTTTCCCTGTTCCAGATTTCATGTCTCCAGTGGACTATGGGAATTTCTCAAACAGAACCGATCAAAAAATATATGTGTCAATGGCTAGAATAGGCGATTTTCAAGAAATTGTGGAATGGTATCGTGCAGCACAGTTGGATTACGAAAAGACTTTGAGAGAGGCTATGAGGAGTATTTATGCAGAAGCCCAAAATAAGCAGGACCTTTCTGATATGTGTCCATCACTGAGGTAACTTTGTAGGTGTTGAAATGACTCAGAAAATGGAACTGTCTACAGATAGTGGTTCGGTGGCTATGATTGGAATAGGTGCATTCTTTACTTTCATATGGTTTGCATTTCACTACCCATCAATTTGGATAGGTGTCTTAGGTATCCTGCTGATAATTGGGGGCGCATTTATAACTTCAAGAAAGTGAGCTTCTGAATCTACTTTATTTTCCCGATGGTTCCACCCAAAACCATCTAAATTTCCTATTTGTGGTTCTCACCCACATATGGTGAAATAAATCATAGTTGGTTGCGGTTAACTTTTGAGTTAAAACTTAACGCCCTTTATATATCGACAATCAGAATTCCAAAGACCAGTATATAAACGGACATAGAAAAACCATTAAGTCTTGCCACAAACTTAACACTCATTTTGAGAGCCATTGTCAGATCATCGGAGAAATTTGAAGTCAGGATCCTCAGGCCATCGGAATGGGAGGTCCTGAGGGAAAGCCTGGACATCAACATGAAAAGAATCTGTACATCACTCCTGGTAACAGGTATGAGATACGCAGAATTGCAGAGATTCCGGGAGAACCCAGACTGGCTGGATGGCAGATTCGTCTACCTTCCCCGGGGATCCATGATGAAGGTCAAGGCAAAGCAGAAGGAACGAGCGATAAGACTGAGTGATATCGGCAAGACTCTCATTTCTGATTTGTTCCAGGCTCCGCATCCATTGCCTGAACTTCCTGCATTCGACATGAAGCTGAGGAGGTTATCCAAAAGGATCCTTGAAGGTCCACCGGTTAACAACAAGACATTCAGGAAGACCTGGGAATCTTGGTTAGTGTTCTATTATCCGGACAAGTCATTGCAGATTGCACTGAGTCAGGGCCATACAACTGTGACGCAGTATGAGCACTATGTTAATATCCCATTTGAGGAATATGATCGTAAAGAAATGAGGAAATGGGTTGAGGGGTGGATTTGAACTGAACAATCCTAATTTCCTGGAATGGTTGAAGAATTCGTTAGTGACTTCAGGTCACTACATATATTCAACTCTTAATTCTAGAGCTTTTTTAGCACTTCTGACAATGGTTATTGCTTACCTGACAGCTTTAGCGCTCAAAAGAAGCATGGCATTTCAAGTATACGGGGAGTTGGAAGAGAAATTACAGAAATGGAGTTCAATTGGTGAGGTACCACAATCGCTCCAGGAACACGCTCAAGTTATTTTTGGTGCCACTTTGAAATCACCTACCGAAGAACGTATAGTTAATTATTTCGACTTCAAAATTTGTAATACTGGACCCGGGAGTGCCAAAGATATTCGTTGGAAACTTACTGGCGAGCCGAGAAAAGTGGCTATCGGAGAAGAAGGAAAAAGTATTGGAGGAAAGAGATCCATCATTAAAGAAGATACTTTGAAATTCCTACTTCCCCAAGGATGTCGAGTCGTTATCGGATATCTCGATCCAACTTTGATATATTCGATCACATTAACGAAACCAACCAGGATAAGAGAAAAGCGCTTATATGAGTGGGAGACAACCTCCTGACGAATCCTTGTTCTTTAAATTTTGTTTGGTTTTGTAGGCTTATGACCAGAATCATGAGTATATAAATCACATGAGGAACAGCCCTTGAAACCTGACATTTCTTATGAATTGTCAGGTTGATTTTGCTAACCATACGCATCTGTCTAAGGGGAAATCTTTGTTGGATATTTTGATGCATGGAAACGCGTAGTTGAAAAACATGCACTGAAAATCTAAAATACATTCTATTGCTACAAATGAATATTCGAGACGAGTTAAAATAATACGTATTGTGTCTATAATAATGAAGACACTATAATTTAGCAAAGAGTGTGAAATAGTGGAAAATAATGAAAATTTTGAAGAAGCAGTCATGGAGGAGAGAGTTAGGCTTGGAAACGAAAAGAAAAGGCAGAAGGATACTGCTAGGTTAGTCTGGGCTTCAAAGCCAAGAAAAGAACCTTCGGCCAAAGATCTGGCATTCCAAACTGCTGAGATAGTTTATCCCAACAGGGCCACCGGACCACTTGCAAGCTTTCTTGGAAATGATAAGCCGGATATCTCGACTAAGCCTAACAGAATGATATGGGGCGATAACTTACTTATAATGCAGGCACTGCTTTCTCAGGGTTATGAAGGCCAGATTGATTTGATTTACATTGATCCTCCTTTCAACACTGGAGAGAATTTTAACTTCCCGAATGATGTGAGAATTGGAAACAAGGATTTTGAAAGAGAACTCCCAATAAGCGAACGACTTGCATACACAGATACTTGGGAGAGGGGCCTTGACTCGTTTTTAGATATGCTGTATCCAAGGTTACAACTTATGAAGAGGCTTCTTAGCAACGAAGGAGCAATTTATGTTCATTGCGACCAGAAGGCATCCCATTACATCAAGATAATTATGGACGAGGTCTTCGGTAAAGACAATTTCAGGAACGAGATAATTGTCAGGAGAATACACAAAAATGTCAGGGAAAGAGAACATGTGCCATCGCTTAACGTAGCTGTGGACTACATACTATTTTACTCTAAATCATCAGAACACTTGATTGACCCTGCTATCAAGGAGGCGAAGAAACCAGATAGGTGGCATTCGTTCGAGGCTTCAGGCATCAGAAATGGAATGGATTATGAACTTTTTGGTTATAAGCCGAACCAAGGAAATCATTGGCGCTGGACCAAAGAAAGAGCAGAATCAGCTATAGCCAATGGCATATTGAGATCTAATCCAAGTACAGGTAAACCTGAATATTTCATCCCCTCCTCTGACTTTGAGCTGAGGGATAGTTTGTGGGAGGACATTACTGCTTATTCTTTCACACAGGGATATCCGACAGAGAAAAAAGAGGATCTGTTGGAGCTTATTTTAAAATCATCTTCCAAAGTCAATAATCTTGTTGCAGATTTCTTCTGTGGGTCAGGCACAACAGCCGCAGTAGCAGAGCGATTAGGGCGTAAGTGGATAACCACAGATTTATCAAAAACAGCAATCCAGGTCACCAGGTCTCGCCTTGTGAACCAGAGAGTCGATCCTTTCGTAATCGAGAATCTTGGCAATTATCAACGCCAGCTCATCTACCTTCATGAGGTCAGGTTAAGGGAGATGTACAATATCATCCTGGGTCTGTATGGTGCAAGTCCGAGAGAGGATAAGCAGGGAGTGGGTATAAGCAACACAGATAGTAATACTCTGGTTTATGTCTGTGAGCCTGATCGTCCCATGACGGCGAGAAAGGCCCTGGAACTTTCCAAGGATGCTTTGGCACTTGATGGACGTGGTTACAAGAACATTGTACTCCTTGCGTGGGACTACGATTATAATTACGATGAAGACCTCAAGAAGTTGAGATCCACGGTGAACGCAAAGATTGAGTCAAAAATAATTCCTTCAGACGTGCATAAATACCTCAGAAGCACAAAAGTTGGCGATCCCTCCCTCTCAGACAAGATAACTTTTTACCAGAAACCCTATCTGAAGGTCTCTGAACCTGAGATAATTGATCTGTCAGGAGATGAAGCTGTAATTAAAATATCAATTGAGCAGTATGTTGTGATGGATAACCCCATAAAGGATGAGGATAAAAGAAAAGAGGCGGAGGAGCTTCTCAAACAGAACTATGCCTACCTCATTGATTTCTGGGCTGTGGATTGGGATTATGACTCTTCGACATTCAAAAGCACGTGGCAGGCTATTAGGAATCGTAAGTCAACGGATCCAGTGATTACAATTGCCGATTTCAAAGCCAAAAGAGGCAGAGAATACAACATCGCCGTAAGGGTTGTGGACGTGTTCGGCAACGATGCTTCCGCATCGAAGAAGATTGATTTGAGGTAATTTTATGCCCCGGAAAACTCAGGACAAAGAATACTTTGCAAAACATCCACTGGCACAGAGAATAATGAAAGAAGTTGAAACCTGGTCCCACAACAATTATGCCTCACAGAACGGAAAAGATATAACGCCTGTCACGAGGGAACTTTTGGAGTACTGGTTCAACACTGAGATTCACGAAGAATTCAGATTTCATCTTTCTCAGAGGAGAGCCATAGAAGCAATAGTTTATTGTTACGAAATACTTGGTGCTCCTACCCCCGGAGAACTTTTTGACCTGTTTGACGATAAAGAGCTTGGGGGGGAAGGCCTCGAAAAGGAGCTGGAAAAGATGACTTTTCCCAGATTTGCCATTAAGATGGCGACGGGTACAGGGAAGACTTGGGTCATTAATGCCCTGATTGTTTGGCAATACTTCAACAAACTGAAACATGATGATGGAAGATTTTCCCAGTATTTCCTTATTGTAGCTCCTGGAAACATTGTTTACGAGCGCCTCCTTGACAGTTTTCTTGGTAAGGTGAAGAATGGAAAGAGAGACAAACTGAGTTCTGACCTGGAAAACGATCTATTCATTCCAGAATCATGGAGACCGGAATTTGACTTGAGAATATACACTAAGGACGATATCACTGGGAATACGCTTTCAACTGAGTCGCCATTCATAATGATTACAAACTGGCACCAGCTCATATATTCCTCAAACAGGGAAAAGACGATCTCTGAAGATTTGGGTATTGAATTCACAGAGGACAGTGATTTATACAGAGTCCAGAATTTCTATGATTTCCTTACCGCAAATGATTCTCTCTTTGTGATAAATGATGAAGCTCACCACCTGCATAATGCATCGGACAAAGAACTAAAACGATGGCAGGAGGCAGTTGAGAGGCTATACATGAACATCAAGGGGAAACAAGGTACTAGTTTTGTTCAGTATGATTTCACAGCAACACCTTACGCGATTAGTGGCAAGAAGAAAGAGTGGATGAAGCACGTCATCTATGACTATGGGCTCGTTGAAGCCATGAACGACATGCTGGTGAAGCAGATTTTCATTGAGAAAAGTTCCTATCTTTCAGAAAAGATTGAAAAATTGTCAGAAAACGAGAGATTTACAGTTACAGCACACAAAGATGAAGCACATAGAATTCTGGCCTTGAGCGACGTTCAGAAACATATGTTGCAGGTGGGCTACGAGAAACTGCAACAACTGGAAGACGATTTCAAGAGACTCAACATCCACAAGAAACCCCTCATGTTCATTGTTGCAGGGGACAATGATGAGGCGGAGGAATTATCTGCCTACATGAGACAAAGGATGGATGATAAAGAAGAATCACAGGTACTTACAATACACAGTGACAAGAAAGACAGATTGCCGGAAGATGTGTACAGGGAGCTCAAGGAAAGAGTCTTTGCTAGCGACTCTTATGAAAGCCATGTCAGGGCAATTGTCAGCGTGATGATGTTAAAGGAAGGGTTTGACGTAAGAAATGTAAGCGTGCTTGTTGTACTCAGGCCTTCAGAATCTGATCTGCTCACAGAACAGATCATAGGAAGAGGAATCAGACTCATGTTCACAGAAGATGAATACATAGAGCCAAAACTAGAGAACATGAAACGTCTCAGGAGAAATGAACCCCTCATCAACTCGTATGATTTCCTGTTCATCGTCGAACATCCAAAATACAATCAAATTTATACTGACCTTAAAAATGCCGGTGCGCTTCTTTCGACAGGGGAGTCAAGAAGCATAGCGCTTGACTCCAAGCGAATCTTGGTGAATATAGATGAAAGCAGGAACCCAGAGTTTGACATGTATTGGCCCGGGTCATATCGAGATACCGTTCAGGAAAACGTAGATTTCTCATATTTCAACTTTGATGAACTCCAACGCAGCCCTGTATCGTTTGAGCAACTTGAATCTAAATCAATAATAATAACTGACTTCCACCCGCAGACTAAATTCATGCAAGACTGGAATATGGAGGAAAAAGATTTCAGTTACACCGGTTTCCTGAGGAACGCAACGCTGGAAATTATAGGGGGCAGCAGGAACATGAACTGGCTCACAAGATACTTTGATGAAATAGCCAGAATAACCGATGAATATGTTTCCAGTGTCTTGTTTGGGAGGAATATTGACTTCAACCTCCAGACTAACGTTATTAAACTTGCCAATTTCCAGCTTCTTGAGTTCATAGTCACCAATCTGAGAAAAGGGATAACCCGCTTCATATCGAATAAGAAGGCAGTAAGTTCAACGTTGGTTGACTGGGTATCACTCTCAACATATCGCGAACTAAGAGTTACAATGGAAAGATCGCTTGCAACAAGAAAATGCATCTACCCGTATCTTGATTTTGGGCCAAGAGGTGGCTTGGAAAGAAGATTCGCTGAAAATGTGCTCGAGAAAGATTCGGGAGTGGTTGCGTATGTAAAACTTGATCAATATGCCCACAGGTTCTCTATCTCATATCTGGACAACAAAGGGTTCATCAGCAAGTACTATCCGGATTTCTTGGTAAAGACAAGGGATTCAATGTTTATAGTTGAGACCAAGTCTGAGAAGGATGCGTACAACGATCTGGACGTTAAGGCTAAGATGATTGCCGCCCAACAGTTCTGCAGGAGTGTATCTAATGCGAATAACCATCCCAAATATCAACCTAAAAACTGGAGATACATCCTTTTGCCAGAAAATATTGCTGATGAGTTTGAGTGGCACAGCTTCAAGTCTATAGCGGAACATGCTGAATCATTCATGTCCAATCTGCTATGGTCAGTCAAGTGATGCAAGTACATTGAACCTGACACATTTCTCGTTGTGAACGACAATTGACATGCACTGAAATTATTGGTATTTTTAGTGAGGCGATTATGATAACCGAATACCATAGGCCTACGATGGTTTATGGCCCTGAGAAAGAGAATAAGTGGGGCTGTGGGTATTGGTGGAGGATTCTTTAATCTTTCACTATGTTCTTATATTAAGAAACTTGGCACATGCCCCTTAGTATCCCTCGTCGCAAAATGGATCCTCTAATATCTCACTCTCATCTGACATTGCAGTTTCTCACCAAAGGTACCCCTTATCGTATTAAGTATGGTTCTCGACCGTACTCTCTGTTAATCCATCTCGAAAGCGCAGCTTCCATATCTCCTGCTCTCTCATCTGAACCTATAGTTCCGTGTAGCTCTTCTTTGACTAGTGCCTTGAATGGAAGTGAGTCCTTCAATTCGTAAACGTAAACAAATCCCAGTTCATCCCCTCCAAAGCTTATCAAGAGGTCTTTCTCATCCTTCCTGCCTTTTATTAGAAAATAAGACTTCCTTATCATGGAAAAACATACTCAATTATAGATATTAATATATCTTTACGAATTTCAAGAGGACTTTTTTCGGCATAGTTCATCTCTACAGTGGCATCTCCAGGACCCACTCAAAGCTACAAAACTAATTAATAAGGAAAATTTATATAACACTCCTATGGAGGTTTTCAACGAAGTTAGTGAAAACAGGCTTCTTGATCTACCTCGCCTTATTCCAGGGCATTTTGTAGTGAAATTTGCAAAGAGTGTTGATATTCTTGAAAAGTTGTACCAAAAAAACAAGAAGTGGATAGTCACTTATTCCGGCGGTAAGGACAGTACGGTTTTAGTAGTTCTGGCCCTTTACATGAGGGAACTCTACAAAGACATAGACTTAAGTGTCACTTATTCAGACACTATGATGGAAATTCCCGGCATGGCTAATGTCGCAAATAATTTCTTGATAGCTTTGGAGAAAAAGTATGAGTCAACAATAAGAATTGTGAAACCAGAAGTTGAGGATACTTACTGGGTGAGGATGATTGGCAGAGGATACCCGCCTCCAGGCCCACGGTTCAGATGGTGTACCCCTAAAATGAAAATAAAACCATCCAGAAAACTTCACAACGATGAGGGACTATTCATAACCGGCTTAAGGATGGGTGAGAGCCAACAGAGGGACATAAGGCTCAAAAGTTCTTGTCTCAACGGTGATGCTAACGAATGTGGAAGCGACGTATGGGTCAACCAGAAGGGAATTGATGTTGCAGCCCCAATAATTCATTGGGATACTTTTGATGTTTGGCAGTTCCTTATGATAACCGCTGTAAAAGTTGTTCCAGAAGTGCAGTATGTTGTAAATCTATATGGTAATACTTCTATGAGATTTGGTTGCTGGATGTGTACAGTTGTTATGAAAGATAAGACAATGATGGCACTGGCAAGATCTGGAGATTCTAAAATTCAAAGACTACTTGAGTTTAGGGAATGGATCGTAACTGAAAGCAAGAAGCCAGAAAACAGGTACTTTAGGAAAGACGGTAGAAAAGGAAGGCTCAAAGATGAGTTTAGGTCGTTGATCCTCACGCGCATCTCAGATTTGGAGGCGAAAACAGGATTAAGTCTGATCTCGCAAGACGAAAAAAAAGAATGTAAAAAGTTGCTCTCTTCCAAGAAGTATGCTGAATACACTTAACTTTCGTTTTGTTTTCCTTCTGAAGTTATATATATAGAATAGAGGGTATCCATAAACTTTATCCTTTCAGCTGAGTCTTTTGGAGCCCATAATGAGGCAGCGGTAAATATGCTTTCCCAAGTCTTTGCTCGACTACCGGAGAACTTAGGGATGCTGATTATCCACTCGTTTGAATCTGGAATTTGAACGATTAAGCCGAATTCATCTAAAGTTGTGGAGTAAGCAATCTCGATTTTACCTCCCCCCAAAACTTGTTTAGCGACTCTTCTCACATTAGAAGTGGGGTCCATAGTTCTCCTAATCTCTTTTCTGCGTTCGGCTCTTCGTTCTTTGATGTCGCTGATAATACCTTTCTTTTCGGGTAGTATTTTAGAAAGGTTGTTGTAAAAAGTTATATCTCTATTGAATGAGACTTCTGCTTTTGAAGGTAAGATGTTGATTTCCTTAGTTCTGCTTTCTAAAGGGATTACTTCATCTTGATTATTGTTAGGTTTTTCCATTATTTGCTTAATGGGTGGGCGTTCTGGGACTTTACCCCTAAACAGATTTTCGAGATATGCCCTTAGATATTGGTACGTACGCGATCCTTCAAAAAGACTCTCTCTATCTAAGTTTACTATGGAATGAAAGCCTTTATCCAAGTATATCTCTACTAACATTTGATGTAGAACTACTGGGTCTTCACTATAGAGCCTTAATTCATCTTTGAAGTAATCTCCAATTGCTACATTATATACTCTAAACAGAATTCCACGATATTCATGAGGTAAAATTCTTACATTCTGATGATACACGTATCCTCTGATTAAAGTATTTATGTATAAACCCGGTTCATTTTCAATTTCAGCTTCTTTAGGTTCAATCACGTAAACGTAGGGGTTTAACTTTTCAAGAGAGTTCTCAAGCAAGTCTCTTTTTGTAGGGTAAAGAAGTGGTTTATAAATCTTAAAATAATTGTGGGTTTCCATCTCATTATCTTGTTGTCCACTTTTGAAAATTCCTATCTTGGCATTAAAATTTAAGTTTCGAATTTTCTCCTTAAGAGATATAAAATTTGGATCTGAAGTTCCAGGTATTATGTGCTCAGTACCATCAGTTAATGTTATCTTGGATCTAACCGGACCATCTGGCAAATATTGAACAGGAGACATTAACCCCACAGTGGCAATTATTTGGTCAAAGACGGCAAGGTTAGGAAGTTTTTCATCATAGGATAAGCCATCCAAGAACTGCGTAAAGTAACGTTCAAACTGGCTTTCTTCTGATTCTTCAGAGTTCAATTTAAATGGCACTTGGAAAAAATAAGATGTTTGAATGTCATCCAAGATGTTTGAAAGAAACGGTGGCTTGAAATCGCTTATTTCAACTATAGTATATTTGTCAAATCCCAATACGCTTCTAGAGGTCACTTTTACATTTCCAATCGAAAATTTGTCCATAGTTTCAGTTTGTTCCCTAACATCGTCGAAAAAGGACAAAGAAATTTCAGCGGAATATTCCCTTTCTTCGTCTTGTTTTTTTGTTCTCACTACAAAACTCCTGCACGCAGAAGCAACGGAAAGCATACCTATTCCGAGTCTACCAATAGTATCTCGCCCACTGGGAGTTTTCTCCCTATTCTTCTCATTCTTAGTACTTCCCCCAATATGGGTGAATATATATTCCAAGGTCCTAAGGTCCATACCATTTCCGTTATCCCGGACAGCTATTCGGTCAAGGAATATCGTGCCAGTACGATCATATGAAAAGTGAAAGTTTAAGGAGACATCAGTAGCATCTGCATCGAAGGAATTACTTATCAACTCCTTTAGCGCACTAGCTGGTGATCTATACAGGCCGGAAGAAATATGCTTTATAATCTGGACACTTACTTGTAATGTGAGTCGTTTTTCAAACTTCACTTCAGTACTCAAAAGTTACACCCCATTGATTCCCTTTTTTGAAATAATCCTCATAAGCTTTAAGGACTGCCTCTAAACAAAATCCAATCTTCGTCGAATCTCCAAATTCTCTTGAGTGAACGATAGGCGAAAGGATTGCGAACGTTTCAATTATTCCTTGAAGTAATTCTGGTTCGATCCAAAGATCATCACTATGCATTTCATCAATATTCTCAGCAGCGCTTCTGGCGATATTTAAACGACCTTCTTTGAGCTTATATCTCTTTTCATTAAAAGAGTCATCCTTTTCTATCAGATTTTTTCTCACAGAACTGCTTTTCACTATCATCATGAATGTCTCAAAACCCAATTTCCTAATATTGTCATAAATATAGTCAATTTCGTTCTTGTTAGTCTTACTTTTTAATTGTTTATCTTTGTACCATGCATAAACTCCATAGTTGTTGTAAATGAGATATTCTCCTAACAAACGAATTGCAAAACTGGCTCCAGCCCAATATTCGAGTTGAAGGAAATTGATGGCGTTTGTGAATTCTTCAAAAACTCTATCTTCCGCCTTATCAAAAAAAGTAGGAAAGTTGGATTGGAGGGTAGTATAATATTGTGTGACCGAAGAGCTCTCTGGTTCATTAGAACCTGGATTTTTAATATATGAAAGAACATGTTTTCTATCACAAAATAGCAACAACTCTCCCTGAAATGACAAGCCACTATTGTACAATTCAACAACAGGTATCGCATCGTTAACAGAGATGTAACACCGTAAGGTTGAGGAGTTAAATTCCGTCAATGAATTGACACCTCCATAGCATTATTCCCTCCATCAGAAGTAAATAATCCACATAATCGTTGGAACCAAAGCCATTACTTTCGCTCTCCCGATGATAAGGAAAAATTCGAAGTAATGACCGGATTTTACTAGTCGAACCTCTTGCTTTTATGGACATTTCAACAACACTTCTCGCCGAATGTATTTCATTGTTGATCCTGAACCCATGAGCCTTGCCAGGAACGAAGAAATAATAGGCATTTCCTTGCTTATAGGTTTTTTTACAAGTCAATGAAACGCTCTACACATTTTAAGATATAAATTTTTTTATGCTCAAATGCCAATAATTTTCTAGGCTCTCATCTATAAAATACTTTAATCAATTATCATAATTACCTTTAATACAACGGTTGGTAGATGTATCACATGTTTCAAAAAGAGGTTCGTCACTGAGAATAACCCTTCCAAAGAAAGTTCAGGCATTCCTGGGTGTTAAGGAAGAAGATATTTTGGGGTTTTATGAGGAAGACGGGAAGATTGTTTTGAAAAAAATGGAGTAAGGAAATGAGTCTTCAAAGAGGAATTCTAACGGAACTTTAGCAAGTAACAAGTTTCACCTTGTCACTGTCTTTATGTATGGAGTCTGCAACTCTCTTATGAAAATCGGTAAGGTCAATTTCCTCTGAACCCAAATATGCAACAACTAAATGTTTTGAGTTAATTTCATTTGTCTTTCTCATATCAATGAGTTTTCCGTGGTCAACATTAATCCTTTGCACGTCACTAGAATACAATCGCACCTTCTGCCCCAAGTAATAAATTGCTTTGACTTCTACCACATCAAATGTGCCTTCTTTGTTCCAGTAGGTCAGATCTGGATGATCTGTTTTCTTTTCTCCATTTCTCTTCTTCTCCCAGAACCATTCGAGACCAAGGTTAAGAGTGGTATATTCGTTTCCAAGTTCCATTGTTAGAAAATTATGGTAAGTTAGGGCAACAAATTCCATTTCATATGGGTCGCCAAAATACTTACCATATCGCTTGGACTGAGCTCTGGTAATTTCCCTTAAGTTCTGGGCAGTTTTAGAACAAACCTTTTCCAGGTCATTGTGGAATAAATCCATAGTAAAATTATAGTTGTATTATCATATTAATTTATTCCAAAATCGCCTATTAGGTTATTCTTCCATCTTCATTTTTCTTAGCACAATTTCTCCATCCTTTTCACCGTAAATAATAAGGTCGTCGGGGTTTAGGCCCAGTTTCTTAATAATTTTCACCGGAAGCGTAATTCTAAAAGAGCTCCCCCTTGACGAAATGTGTGATACATCCAATATTCTCATAATTCCGGAATTCAGAAGCTGTATAATAAAGGTATTTTACTTTAGTTGGTCAGGGAATCCGTAATATCCGCATTTTATAAGTATTCTCTTTTTCTCATTTATTACACGGAAGCACTATTACCTTAAGTACCCGTCATTATTAAGCGGGCTATGGGTGCAAAAGGGCAAATACCAACAATACCTGAGGACCGCGTGATTCAGGAAATAAAGGAGAAAGCATACCGGAGAGGCTGGAATGAACGAAAGGAATTCGATTCAGGCCTCATAGAGGAAGCTCTGAGGAAGAGCCAGAATTATGAGGAATTTCCCCTCAACTTAGAGAAAGGATTGCAAAAGAGGATGGGGTTATAGAGTGATATCAGCCATAGATGCTGAGAAAACCAGGAACGATATAGATCGCAAGATTGGAGAGATAAGGAAGAAACTTAACTCAATGGAAACCCAGGAGCAGAGAGAACAATACATCCTTGGACTGATACACGGCCATAACTGGTTCATGGAAACTCTTCAAAGAGGTTTGAAGATGGACCTAAGTGACGATGAACTCAAGAGATTCCTACAGGGTGAAATTACCGCTCAAAAGATTTACTGGAGAAGCGTGAGGGACTGGATATGAACAGATTTGACACGGAATTCTGGAATGGTGGCCTCAAAGCTCTGATCCTTGCAGCTGAAAGACTTAAGAAACTTGCAGAAGTTGATGTTGCAAACAGTGAGGGAATCCTGATCGGCAG
>JAJZXP010000161.1 GCA_021806345.1 Thermoplasmata archaeon
CTGTTCTTAGGTGTTCATTCCGCTCCTGTCCTCTTTTTCTCTCTCCCTTTGGGTCTAATTGCAGAATAGGGGAATTAAACGTTAGTTTTTCTCCTTCCAATACCCTCTTTCCCAAATACTCTGTTAAATAATCTAATCCTTCCTTGCTCAGAAATGTAAAATACTCATTCCTTGCCTTAGACAGATTGCTCCTTACTCTAATCTTTGCTGGAATTTTCTCAAATTCTACTCCTGAGCTTGATAGTTTAACTCCTTCTATGTCTGAAAGTGTAAGGCAATCTGTCCCCTCATAATCTCCTAATGTCTCTGGTCTTAGACCTGAATACGCCATTAATGAAGCCGATACCCTCGCTCTTGCGGTAGCCATCCTTAATATCTTTCCCAAGTCTTCCTTACTTGGCACTCTCTCATTCTCTGACCTTAAATTACGATTTTCGTTCTTGATGTTGATGTTTAGCTTAACATTAATTCCATTAAATCTAAGCCAAGAAATTACGGGCTTTTCAGCATACGAAATATATGACCCTGCCTTGCCTTCCTTTTCCATTTCCCTTATAACGTCCATTATTTTATATCTGAAATCTTCACGTCTTGCAAGTTCCAGAAGTTCCATAGGATTGGTGTTATCCCTATCGCACCATAAGAGTAAGTGCCTAAAATAAGTCTCCGCTGTGATTACTGAATGTGCCTTTAGATTTTCATACCATCTCTTTAATTGGAGGTTAAACTCTGGGCTACCCTCTGTAATGTATTTTTTATATTTCGGCTCACGTGTCATATATAGATAATCCAAACAAACATAAAAAGTATCCGTTTATTTAATTAAAAGGATAGGTAGGGATTTGAACCCTAGTAAATGGGATCTGCAGTCCCACGCATCACCTCTCTGCCACCTATCCGCAATTCGGGTATTCTAAAACACATATTTATTTTTCCGTTGTAACGCATAATTTTTTCAGATAATAGGTGTGAATTATGCCACTCATATTAGAAAAGATATTAGCGATTGCGGACTTACTCCCTGATGGCATCTCCTAAGACAATAATATCATTCAAGGCGGCCCCTCTTACATTCATTCCAATTTCAATTGCTCTGGCCATTATTGCAATTATCATACCAATCTACCTCTATCCGGGGTTTTTTGTTGCTGATTTCTTAAATCTCTTCCCATACGTGATAATGCTAATCTTCATTTTTTACTATAACAGGGGAAAATACAAGAAACTTGCTACAATAGAAATCCATGAAGATCGACTATACATAATCAAAGCATCAGAAAAAAACAGCGTAAAATTTAATGAAATATCAGAAATAAAAAGAATGCCTGAGATTGACAGGAAACTTTTTTCTGTAAAGCTAGAAAGTGGAAAGAATATGGGACTATATGATAGGTATCTTAAGGAATATCATATGAATTTTATCGACTTCATTTCTGTCAAGTCTGGAAAGAATATACTTGTGCCAGTATGAATATAAATATCATGAATTGATGTATTCAGAATGGTAAATTCCAACAGGCCCCATGGGAAAAAAAGCAGTATTTACAAATATATTGCTCTTATTTCTTTAGTGCCACTTTTCCTAGAAATCATGCTTTTTCTCACAACCCATTCCATTCATTATAATTTTTTACTTTCTACAATCGTTTTATCAATATTTTGGATCATTATTTCCTACTATGCAGGAAGCAATTCAGTTTATTCTTTATCGTTCCTTCCTTTTATTATTTTTGAATTGATTATGGCAACAATAGATCAGAATCCTGCATCCCTTGTTTTTGCAAAAACGCTGATATTGATACTATATATATTTACCAATATTGTAACAGGCGCTTTTTTCCTTGAGAAAAAAACAGGAATGAAATATGTAAAGAAAAAGAAAGTTATGTACGAGAATGAGATAAAAGAAGTTTTAAAGGAATTTGAATATCTTGAGCCACCCTCTTGAGAAAAATTTTCAGTTTCTAAATCCCCTTGATCTCAACTCATTCATTCCGCCTTCTATGTTTGCAACATTGTATCCTCTGTCTGCAAGAAACATAGTTGAATACATGCTCCTGTTCCCATGTTCGCAAACCAATGCATATTTTTCATTCCGTTGAAGAGTTTTGTAATTCTGGAAAAGTTCATTCATAGGCATCAGGATCGCATCTTCTATGTGCCCTGAAGACCATTCGTATGGTTCTCTTACATCAATAACCTTCCATTTGTCTCTTTCTTCCATAAATTGATCAGGTGTGAGGTTCTTGGCATGTGCCTCAAAGAACCCTCCCTCTTTGAGAAAATCAGAATAAAGATATATTGTTGCATCAATTCCCCTTGTTGAAAGGCTTTCTCTCACTTTCTTCGAATAATTCTCATTTGAAGTGAGAAAGACAAATTTTTTTCTAGAATTTTTAATATATTCTGCAATATCATCTGGCCAGCGTTTCTCATAGAAAGTTGCAAGTGCCGATTCAGATATGTGAGAATCCATGTATTCTTCAAATGTTCTTGTGTCCACAAGTTCTATTTCATTATTTTTGAGCATTCGGATATCCTCTTTTATATTCATACTGATTCTGTATAATATAGACGTAAATACGTTTTTTGTACTATTATTTGATACAAGATATTATTAATTTAACATTAATTATTTTTAAATCCCAGAATTCTGAATTTCCATATAGATATCAATGCTCCTTCCCGGCGAAAGAAAATGAATAAACAGAATTCCTGCTATGAGGAAACATTCGCTGCACCCTTGGCCAATAAACAAAGAGATCATTTTTAGGGCAAACTGTATAGAGCTTTTTCTATTTATGCTGTATATAATGTCATTTGCCTGCATTTTTTTTATAAATAAACGGTGAAGATTAAGGTAGTTTTCGTTACTGCTTGAAAGAGTGCTGGAAAGAAATTCAAGATTTTCCATGGATTCCATTGTGAACTGGTGTTTTGCTAGCATGAATTTCTCTCTTGAAGTTTTAATGCCTGTAACGCTTTCATGCTTTCTATAAAGTGTGAGCTTGTTCTGTGTTGTTCCAATCTCATGGCCATAATCCACAGCAACCAAAAACAATGCCTTATCAAGACTCCTGTATATATTTTTCAGAATGGATGAATATTTTTTTGCCAGATCTGACCTGATTGAAATGCATGAAACATACCAATCAACCCTTTTTGAAGTCAGTTTTCCCGACTTTAGCGAAGGCTTTTTTTCAGAGAGATTGAACACATCAAGTCTATTCCTGTTATTACCTATGGATTCGCCCATATTTTCATTAAATGTAGTATCTTCAGATATGGTTTGAATATCGTTATGTAAATATGACATTCTTGGATTATTCCAAAATATTTCCGAAACATATGATATCTTCTTTCTGTGGAACATGTCGTCATCGTCCAGAAAACAGATTATATCGCCATTGCTCGAATCAATCCCCGTAGCTAATTTCTCGCCAAAACTATCCTTATCCGTTCTTACATTTATGATTGAGTTTTCCCTCATGAATCTGGTTAAGTCCGGATCGTCAAAGTTATTTACTACTATAATCTCGATTGAAACATCATGATCCACTTCCTGGTTAAGAATGGATTTAATTGCATCCTTCAGGTATTTTTTCCTGTTGTGGGCAGTTATGACCACAGATACTTTTTTTTCAGTTTTCATAAAGTTTTACCAATCTCCTCATAAT
>JAJZXP010000411.1 GCA_021806345.1 Thermoplasmata archaeon
GATTTTATTCTTCGAGCCATTATGAGGATAATTATTGCAAGAAAAACAACTATACCCTCAATATTACTGTTATAAACCATTGATTAATGATATAAATTTAGTATATAATAATATTTATAAATGAAGGGTAATTTTATTAATTTTAGGTAACAATATTCCAGTATATTCAGCGGGCTCGATGGGATTTGGACCCACGATCACCGACTTAGAAGGACGGTGCCTTATCCATACTAGGCCACGAGCCCGTAGGTTAATTTAACGATTAAATTTAAGCATTTCGCATAAATGAGGTCGTAAATTTTTAGTAGAAATATTTTCAAAGCGTATAAAGAAGATTCACGGAGATTATAAAGAAAAAATTTTTTTATCATCCTGATTACCCAGCGTTAACAAGGCAAACAATATTAAATGTCATAATTTTTACTTATGGAAAATTGTTCATGAATAGATTCAAGGCATCCTACTTATGTCACAAATCATCAAGATATATTCGACGGTCTCGTATAACTATCAAAAAATACCATAATTAGAAATATAAGAAAGTATTATAATTATTTATGGTAGTATCAAGCACATCCCTAATGGGAAGGCTTAACAAATGTAATGAAGGTGCTGTAAGAACGGTGTTGAGGCAGGCGCATGTGGAAGTGGAAAGTCTTAAGAAATCTTATCTTGTAAAATTCATTAAGAAAAACATAGGAAGATGCTGCAAAATTAAATTACAAATATTATTATATAATCAACTCTATGTAATGGCAGTGTTTAGAAAGAGGCTTTGAGAAGGCTGTTCTTGGTGATTAAATGGCTAAAAATGGGAAAAAGAAAGTTGAAGATAACGAGTTGGCACAGTACACTTTTGAAGAGGAAAAGCGACTCAATATACCGCAGACAGGCCTTGTTTCAGCAGAAACAGATCCGATTAATGGGAGGAAAACTTACATGTTTGATCCGCATTTAGACCCTGAATTACAGTGGTCAGGAAAAACTGAAGGAACGAGTTTTGAAGTTGATACCGTATCTTTGCACGTTCACGAGAGGATTGACCCCCTTACTATAATTGAAGCTGTTAGAAACAAAGATCCTCACGCACAGAGTAGTCTTTACTATTTCGATAACCCAGAAAACAACCTGCCTATCCGGGAAGCAATAGAATTTTACAAACACTCAGAGGGATGGTCAAACAGGTTAATCGCAGGCGATTCACTAATTGTGATGAATTCCTTATTGGAGAAAGAGGGCATGGCTGGAAAGGTTCAGATGATATACATTGACCCACCTTATGGAATCAAGTACGGCTCAAATTTCCAGCCTTTCATCAATAAGAAAGACGTTAGAGATGGAAAAGACAATGACTTGACTCAAGAACCAGAGATGATCAAGGCATTCCGTGACACTTGGGAACTTGGGATTCACTCATATCTCACGTATCTAAGGGATAGACTTCTTTTAACTAGAAATTTACTCACCGAAAGCGGAAGCGTCTTTGTTCAGATATCTGACGAAAATATACATCATGTTAAAGAAATAATGGCTGAAGTCTTTGGAAATGAGAATTTTGTTAGTATCATAAGTTTTGCTACAACAAGCGGATTTGAATCTAAAACCATATCTAGAGCTGGTGATTACATTGTATGGTTTGCTAGAAATAAAGAAAAAGTAAAATTCCATCAATTATATTATCTAAAAACTGAAGATACAAGAGGGTACAACAGAATTGAGTTACAAGATGGAACTCGACGAACACTTACTAATAAAGAAAGAGAAGATCTAAAATTACTCCCCAAAGGCTCAAAACTTTATTCGTCTGGGGCATTGTTTAGTGCAGGATCTGGTCAAGAAAGAGTTCCCTTTGAATATTCGAGACAAAAATTTTATCCCCCTGTAGGTGCACATTGGAAAACGACTATAGAAGGACTTAACTTATTAGCAAAGAAAAATAGAATTGAAATTGCAGGAAATACCCTAAGATATGTAAGATACCTGGAAGATTTTACTGCTGTCGCATACAATAATTTATGGAAGGATACGCAAACATTTATAGAGAAAATATTCGTTGTTCAAACAAATCCAGAGATTGTAAAAAGATGCGTTCTTATGACAACTGACCCTGGTGATATAGTTTTTGATCCTACATGTGGTTCCGGTACAACGGCATATGCTGCCGAACAATGGGGAAGAAGATGGATAACTTGTGACACTTCACGCGTTTCCATCACATTGGCAAAACAAAGATTGATGGCTTCAATTTTTGATTTTTATGAATTGGCACATATAGGTGAAGGGGTCTCAAGTGGTTTTAAGTATGAAAAAATCCCACATATTACCCTTGGGTCTATTGCAAATGAAGAGCCTCCTGCAGAAGAAATACTTTATGATCGGCCTATAATTGACCGTTCGAAGAAGAGAGTCACAGGTCCATTTACCGTTGAAGCAGTACCTTCGCAGCGTGTAGTAAATCTAGAAGATATTGATGAAACTTCCAGTGGTCAGGATCCGGATAACACAATCGCTCGGTCTGGGGAAACTATCAGGCAGAGCGATTGGATAGATGAATTGAGCAAGACTGGCATTAGGGCAAAAGGCGGGCAGATCATTAAGTTCGCAAGGATTGAACCTTTACAAGGCACAAAATGGTTACAGGCAGATGGAGAAACAAATGATGGCCAAAAAGCAGTAATTTCGTTCGGACCCGCATATGCACCTCTGGAGCAAAGACAGGTTGAATTGGGCATTGAAGAGGCTCAACAGATTGTACCAAAGCCAAAACTCGTTATATTCGCTTCATTCCAGTTTGACCCCGAAGCTTCAAAGGATATTGACGAACTAAAATGGCCTGGCATAACAATAATCAAATGCCAGATGAACACTGATCTCTTGACTGAGGACTTGAAGAGGAAAAAAGCAAACGAAGAATCCTCATTTTGGCTGATCGGTCAGCCTGATATTGAATTAAAGAAGCAAGGCGAGGAGTACTTCGTGACAGTAAATGGTTTTGATTATTACGACACCAGAACCGGAGAAATAAAATCCGGAAACGCCTCAAATATAGCGATGTGGGAACTGGACACAGACTACAACGGTAGGAGTCTTTACCCCAGGCAGGTATTCTTCCCTCTTGGGGGCGAGAATGGTGGATGGAGTAGGCTTGCCAAAGCACTTCATGCATATATAGATGAGGACTTGATTTCCAGTTATGCTGGTAATAGATCATTGCCTTTCAAAGCTGGGAAGAACAAGCAGATTGCGGTGAAAATCATAGACGATCGTGGCATAGAGTCTCTGAGGGTTCTGAAGGTGGATTAATGGCTGATGACAAGAAGATACAGCATCTAATAATCAACAGTCCCTATGAAAAGCCTAACAAGCATCTCAAGTACAATCGGGATGATCGGAAATTTGAGTTGGTTCCCGTGAGAAGACCAGCAGGATATACGATAGCTTCTGAACATTCAGAAAAGTTTGACGACCCTGGATTCTTTGTTGAGCTTCCGGAAGTGAACAAGATCAGGGAACGCGTAGACAAATGGAGAGGATCAGGATATCCTGGAATAACAAAAGTTACCAAGGAGCTACTGGATTACTGGAAGAGACCAGATAGAGACCAGAAGCTCTTCTTCTGCCAACTGGAGGCAATTGAAACCCTGATCTGGTTAATAGAAGCACCTGAAACTGAGAAACAGGGTATAAAGCTGGGGGGCGATGGTGGCAGCATAGAACGTTTGTGCTCAAAAATGGCCACTGGAACCGGAAAAACGGTCGTCATGGCTATGCTCATAGCTTGGCAGATCATCAACAAGATGACTTACAGGCAGGATACCAGGTTTTCCAAGGACGTTCTTGTAGTCTCACCTGGATTGACGGTAAGAAACAGGCTTCAGGTCCTTAATCCCTCAGCACCAGAAGAAAGTAACTACTACGTGGAATTTGACCTGATTCCTTCCGGAATGTGGGACAAGCTCCGAGGAGGACGAGTCAAAATCATAAACTGGCACCTTCTGGAATGGGAGACTGAAGACCAGGTCAAGAGGAAGAAAAGTGTCGACAAGCGTGGCGTAAAAAGCGATGAAGCTTATGCCAGAGAGGTACTTGGCGAAATGAGAGATGCCAAGAATCTCATTGTAATAAACGACGAGGCACACCATGCGTGGAGAATCAACCCGGAAGCACTCGGAAAATATGTTAGACAGAGAGACCTCAAAGATAGTGCCAAAGAAAGCACTGTGTGGGTTGGAGGTCTTGATAAGATCAATAAGGTGAGAAACATCATGCGATGTTTTGATTTCACTGCCACACCATTCTTTCCCTCAGGAAAGAAAGCCAGCGAGGAGTCGCTGTTCGGATGGATAGTAAGCGATTTTGGTCTTAACGAGGCAATTGAATCTGGCTTGGTAAAGACTCCAAGAGTCGTTGTTCGTGACGATGGCACACCGGATGCCAAGACAATGAAATCAAAGTTTTATCACATATACGTAGATGCAGCGGTAAAACAAGATATTAACCGAGCTGTAGGCAAAGAAATAGCGCTTCCAGATCTTGTCACAAAGGCATACTATTTCCTGGGCTTGGATTGGGCAGAAACACTGAAATTATGGGAAGGAAGTAAAGCAGAAACCCCGCCAGTGATGATATCTGTGTGCAACAGAACCGAGACTGCAGCACGCGTAAAATTCACGCTGGATAAAGGAAAGATCAGGATCAAAGAGTTGCAAAATCCAGATGTTACTCTTCAGATAGATACGAAAGTGCTCAATGAGGCCGAATCAGGTATCAATGGTAATAACGGTGCCTCCAAGAAGAGCGTTGCCGAAGAGTTGAGAGAAAAAGTTGATACAGTTGGGCAGAAAGGGCAGCCTGGAGAAAGAATTCAGAACGTCATTTCTGTTGGAATGCTCTCCGAGGGATGGGACGCAAAGACAGTTACGCACATAATGGGCCTGAGAGCATTCACAAGCCAACTTCTTTGTGAGCAAGTGGTGGGAAGAGGCCTGAGACGTACTTCATATGATGTGAACGAGGAAACTGGTCTCTTCGAACCGGAATATGTCAACGTGTTTGGCGTACCATTCACTTTCTTGCCGCATGAGGGAGAGGGAGTTGGATCAGAAGGTGGCATTCCTCCACCACCTCCAACACCCAAGACAAGGATACACGTTGAAGAAGATAAGCGAGAATTTGAGATTTCCTGGCCTAATGTCCTGAGAATCAATCATACGTACACTCCGAAGTTGAACATAGATCTTGAAAATGTCCAGGAACTACAACTCAATCCGGAAGACACACCGCTTAAGGCAGAGCTGGCACAGATAATTGAGGGAAAACCAGATATCACGAAGAAACTCAAGATTATTGATCTCTCAAACAGCCAGGTTGAGAAGTTACTCACCAGCCTGAGAAAACAGAGATTGATCTTTGAAACGGCAAGAGACGTTTTCGATCAGATGCAGCCATCTTGGCCAGGCAGTAAGGAGTATCTCATAGCCCAGTTGATCAGAATTGTTGAAAAATTTCTGAACTCCGATAAGCTTGTGATCCAAAGTGAATCGTACAGAGAGGATCTGAAGAAGCGGCTGCTTATCCTATTGAATCTCAACAAGATTGTCCAGCACCTGTTCAGCGCCATCCGAGCAGAGAACACAGAGAAACTTGCCCCGATCTTTGACAAGGAGATGCCCATAAAGTCAACAGGAAAAATGGTCACATGGTACACAAGCAAACCATGTGAACTAACCAACAAATCCCACATCAGCCATGTCGTATACGACAGCACATGGGAAGCATCTGAATCGTACGAGTTGGAAAACAATGATTTCGTGGTGAGTTGGGCGAAGAACGACCATTTGGGTTTCGTTATAAGTTACCTCTACAAAGGAGTTGTTCACAGTTTCTACCCCGACTTCCTGATTAAACTCAATAACGGAAAGACCCTTGTGCTTGAAGTAAAAGGAGTGGATAACGAAATGAACCGGACAAAGAGATCAGCACTCAAAGAATGGATAAATGCTATAAATTCGGATGGTAGATTTGGAAAGTGGGAATCAGACGTGTCCTTCATGCCATCAGACATCAAGGATATATTAAAAAGGCACCTGGCGAGCTAGATGTTCCACATTGTTGAATCCACACAGAAGAATTCGAAAAGGAATTCTCCAAGAATCACAGGGATAAGAAAGAGTGGCTTCAACGTATGGCCAAGAGACAGGGGCAGGGGCCCCAGATAGGAAAGTCTCACGGACTATGGTGGTTAAGAATAGGTTCCTTCAGAATCTGGTATGAGATAAATGAGGAAGAAAAAGTGGTAACTCTCAGTGCAATTCTTCACAAGGACGAGGTCAAGAAGTACTATTAGGGCTCCTTTAGGAAGTCTCTAACGTTCCTTACTCTTCCTTTCTGTATGTTCTCTTCACTCCTTTTCAATTGATCCATGACATACTCATTCTCAAGAGTCTCTATGGTAGCCTCAAGGCCATCGAGATCGGACTTAGGAATGCTTACAAGTCTGGTTTTTGCAGTGGTCATTGCTATACTCATATCTTTATAGATTTTAATATCTTTCGGTATGCTACGACTCTAATTCATTCCCATCCCCTTTAGTATCTTTTAAGCTTTTTCGTTTCTTGCAGCCAAAATAATCGGCCTTATTTCTTGAATCAATCATTCTTCCTAGGTCAATTTCTGCTATGTTCAACTTTCTGGCCCAAACAATTTTGTTCTCACAAATCCAGTAATGAGATTTGCACGGAAATCTCCAGTTGCCTATTGAAGGGTATAACGAGACAGATTCTCTATTCCAAATAAGTGTCCAGTCTGTTGGTTTAATGGGTGTTACAACAATTTCACCGCAGCCAGAAGGACACTTATGCATCGCAGTCCTGTAACGAATTGATACGTACAATATACCTTCTTTTACGTCTTCGGGAATGAACTCGACGAATTTAGGTCTGATTTTCCTTTGTTTCTTCATGGTGATCATCGTTTGTTATAACATTAGTGATAATGCCGTAGGTTGTGTTATATTCCTTTTCCGCATCAAAGTAAAAACCTGATAATTTCTTCCATTTAATAACTGCCAGAGCCGCATTCAAGGCATTTATGTCGGCTATCTGTATGTTATGTGAATATTCATTGTTTCCTTCGTCTGAAAAGCCGATGCGTTTAGATATGTGCCCATGAAAATCAAGGGTACAGGTTGTTACTTGTGCGTTGCCACCCAAAACATCATTATCATTGTACATCCCGATACCCACATCTATGAAAGGTATCTTTCTTTCAGTAAGAAAGTCAACTATAGTTTTCTTTTTTGCTCCTTCCATACATAGAAATACAAAGTTCATGTCGCCAAGGTCACCAACGGTTTCTTCATCGACTAAATGAGCGTGTGGAAATATGTTATGCCTCATCTTGGAGTAAATCTCAGCAAACCACTCAACCTTGCGCACCCTTTTTTCAAGGTCCTCAATGGAAGGAGCTCCAGGAGAACGGAAGGCATTATGTTGAAGGAAAAGATCTCCGTCGAATAGATGAATCTCATTCACTGGAGTCTTGGCTAGTAAATCCAGTACGTATGCACCCGTTCCCCCCAGTCCTACAATAGCAATTTTACCATTCTTTAGCTTCACATTAGCTGCAGAAACACCGGCACGACTAGATGCGGTATCCATATAGCAGAAAACAGACCGTTCTTCCTCAGGTTTAGTCACCAGAAAAGTCCTAGCCGTTGCGTTAGGGTCAATAGCATGAGCGTGTCCTTCGAGTATCCTAACATAAGTTGTCATCTTCTCGTAATAATCATTATATCCAGCTGGGATCGGTTTCTGAGAAAATGAGAAAGTTGCAATGAGTCCCTCGTGTATCTTCTCGTTCTTATTCTGCTCGTTGACTAATGTCGAAATCCGAACTCCCTTTGAATCGCACGGGAAAGAGCCGGTCCACAAAGCAACGTGATTATCCGGTTTCGCGGTCCTATCGCCTGCGAGAACGAGAGTTGAAATCAGTATTCCATACGCAACTTGTCTCTGATCGTTCACATAAGGTACGTGATTGACCAAAAGATATGTATTTTCCACACTTATATCGTAACCCTCATCTCTGAGTTGTTTCAGGTCTGGACTACGACTTATCAGTACTGGTGACATCAAAAATCATGCCGCTCTTGATTGTTACTGTCTCTCCTTCAACTAAAGTTCCCTCACGGTGATCTTTCAGACCGTGGCTATACTGCACTGTGAATATTTTAGTAGGCTTATGAGGCGGCGGAAATGCCAGATCAACTACTTGCGTATAACTAATACTGTCTTCATCCCAAGCGTTGCCGGCAAAACTGGTGAAAACTAGGACTTTAGGGCGAGAAAGCGAAGTGGGCCGCGAAGCATGGGAAGAAATAAAATTAGACAAGATTATGGCAAACACTGGTGAAGTGATAAACACACCATTAGGAGCGATATTGAAGACAAGCAACAAGTTAATCAAACAAATGGTATGGGGCATTTTTAACGCCTCATATTTTTTTGAAATCGCTGTTGCATGTGTTTGCTGAGTCCAAACTTGGAACCCGTTATTATAAATCTGCCTTTAAATTTAGGAGTTTATGTTCCCTTCAAGGAGATTATTTTTCACCTGATCATAATTCGGGTTATCTCGCACATAATCTGCCCCAATTTTCCACAAATAACCGTACCTTGAAAAATATAAACCAATATTTTCAATTTTGGGGAAACTCCTATCCCTGTGGTGCGCCTCGTCAGCAAGCATTAGGTAACCCACCAACTGGGACCATAAATATTCATCTAGCTTCATTTCCTTGGTGGTCTTAATGTCGATCATTGTGTTATCCATAATGAGATCAACATCCGCTCCACCCACTATTCCCGAAACCTCCCCAAAATTTGGATCAAGCAAAATATTTGTTGCTGAGTTCTTAAATTCATTTGGAGTCAGATTGTAAAGGGCTCTCATATCCTCTATATCAAGAGGATCCACATTTCTATCTATATCATCATAGAATCCTGCCCTAAAGATCACATCCATTCGTGCGAATTTGATAGTCGTTTCCAAAAAGCTGTTCTTGAGAATTCCATCCGCAATAAATGCAGCACGCGCCTCACGATACTTTTTTGCTACGGATACCATAGAGAAGAGTTCCTTTTCACCTATTCTCTGATTCTTAGCTTGATAGTAGCCTTCCGCCATAATGTGTCCTTGCACCTTAGCCATGCTCGCTTCTGCCACAAATTCAGTTTCCATTGACTCAGGATGAACACGCTTGAGTTCAGAACGGAGAAGGTAATCGAAGGCCGTTCCCATGAGAGAGAAGTTTTTGGTTTTTGGGCAGGCTACGCAATTCTGTGAGGGTTTGAACTTATCACGTGGAATGGGAATATTAGCGGTCACAATCTTTGAGAAACCACCTTTCATTATTGATGTCAGGCTCATAAGAATCCTCCAAACGGCTCGGTAATAAATGCTATGAATTCAAAGTATTTAAACAAGCTGGTAGTTCTCTAGTTGAAAAATCTCTTTACCATATGTTTCTAAACCGATGTGTACTTGCAAACCAACCCTTAAATAATGATGCCACAATGTACTTTTATGGAAGTCAAAGATATTGAAATGTCAAAAATAGTTGTATCTAAGCAGAATGCCAGAAAAGACCTGAGCGCCGGTAACGAGGAGGCAAATTTAGATGATTTAGCCAATAGTATCAAGGAAAAAGGCATGCTTAGCCCCATAACAGTAGTTCAAAAGGGAGACCTATACGAATTGATCGTAGGTCAGAGAAGATATCTTGCTTGCAAGAGACTGGGCTATCAGAAAATCGCAGCAATAATAAGGGATGAAACGGATGACACAGATTATCTTGCAATATCATTGATCGAGAATATCCATCGATCCGACATGTCTCCAATAGATAAGGCGAGGGCTTACCACTCTTTGTTTGACAAGTACAGCGACTATGACAGGGTTTCAAAGGAAACGGGAGTATCTACTGCAACAATTAGGAAGTATGTGAAACTGCTCGATCTCGCTCCTCAGTTACAAGACAGACTCAGCACTTCGGAAGGTGTCGTAGGAATTGATGCAATGTCCCGTTTGTCATCAACCTTTAACTCTACAGAAGATCAACTCAAAGTTTTCGACAGTGTTAGAGGTTTTACTGGGAAGATGCAGGCGGAAATCATCAAGAGGAGTGACGGCGATATTTCTAAAGTACCAGAACTTGTCGAGCGAGCAATGCAGGGAGAGTTTAACGTTTCAATGTGCCATTTCGGCTTCTGTGATCATATGTCAGATAAGCTTAAAGAAAAGATTGGTGGACTCCTTGAACAGGGAAAAAGTCTTGACCAATTGTTGGCATAGTTTCGGTCAGTTTTCCCTTAAACTATTAATCAAATGTTTTTTATTGTGCCACTCTTTATATTCTTCTGACGATGCAGCCGAAGTATCAGGAGCTCCTTGAGTATGACGATGTAAGGAGATGGTTCGAGAATCTTAAGGCGAGGTCTATTTTTACAGCAACAGTGGCATTAATAAATCTAGGCACTATTGTGCGCTTACCACCATGAGCCCTAAGTGAATTCTGAACAAGGCCCGGTAAAACGATAAGAATTTTAGATACGAATTCATCGATTTTGTAAGTAAACTGGATTAAGAGGGCAATGTTGGACATGCATAGTGATATTCAAGAAGATTATTCTCTTCTAGTTGAAGTTTAACGATATCCATTTGTAGTTAACCGTTGACATAGACGGTGAAAACGAAACACCGACAATCGTTAATGAAAGGATACCAAGCAAAGAGGAATTAGCCAGAATACTCAGGAAAACTACGTCAAGAGGCGAGGTAGCTATTACGATAATGATATTCTCAGGCCTAAGACCGGAATCTTTGGGAGATTACGAAGGAACAGACGGCCTCAGGCTTGGTGAATATCCAATGAAATCCAGTTCGACAAGACGCCTCTTGCAGACATGAACAACGATAATTTCCAGAAGCTCCGAGGGAATAAGGTTGCAGGAGCAATGGCAAGTAACGGTTCAAAGCAGAGATCTGTTCCAATGAATGAGATAGAAAAACTCCTCGGCAAAAGCTATGAATTCCAGATAGTACTGCCCAACGGCAAGACTATTATGAAAATGCCATTTTGATTATTGAAATATCATAGTTAAGTATATATATGCAATTTTAATTTTGCTTTAATAACAAAGATACCGAAGGATAGAAATGAGATTTAACGGAATGATAAATCATGTTGAAATCAATGTTTCAAATCTTTCTGATTCAAGGAAATTTTGGTCACTTTTCTTGAGTGAGTTAGGTTACGAGGAATATCAAGACTGGGAATATGGTTTCAGCTTCATCAAGGAAGGCACATACGTAGTATTTGTACAAACTTCTGAAAATTATCTCAATCTGACATACCATAGATCCGGCACAGGCCTTAATCACATTGCCTTCTTCGTTGATGGCAGCGATAAAGTGGATTACTTCCGCAGGTTGATCAAGGATTTCGGCCTGAATGAATTATATACTGACAAATATCCTTATGCCGGAGGAGAGGAAAATTATACACTGTTTTTTGAAGACCCTGACAGGATTAAGGTTGAAGTGACATGGAAACCTGATTTGTGAAATTACACAGGATGAATTTGAAGAGCTTAATGACATAGCAGGATCCTTTTCAAGCAACAGCCAAGACATGTCAGAACAAGCTAATTTTGGCGGTCTGGTTGTGATTCATATAGTCCATGGAATTAACCCATGCATTCTGGCTCAACATCATAGAAACATTCTTCAGCAAGACTGCAAGATCAATGCTGAGGGGAATACGGGTGAATTCAAAGGAAGAATTGAAAGATAGGATGCTTCAATACATAAACGGGACAAACGAAGAGCCCGTCGTATTCACATGGAAATACAAAATGGATGAGATTCCGGGAGGAATAAAAGTGTAGTGTTGTAAGTGTATTAAGGAAACATTATACTAGAACGATATTTTTTATATTGTTCTTCGATGATGTAATCATATCGACAGCGAGTTGGATGTCTACCTGCTTTTGTTCACGACTGTATTGAGAAGTGCTGTTCTGCCAGATCCGATGTTTTCTATACATGAGGAGTCTTAAGATATAGAAACACTTCCTTCCTGTGTTTCTTTATGAATTTTATAAAATATCACATTATTTTATTCTCTCAGTACATATGTTAGATCATGTACTTCATTGTATCAGTGTTCTCTTTTTCACTCTTTCCTTCTATCGTTCTTAATATGACAACTAGGGGAAAATATATTATTTATCAATGACCGTATTTATCTCTCAATGAATTGTAAACAACCTCCAACAAGAGTAAGTCGTACCTATTCTTTTTCTTTATTTCGTTCAATATTTCCTTTTGTTTTCTTGAATCATTCGCTGCCAAGCGATATTCCTCCACCAAACTTACAATATCTATTTGTTTTGGTGAGATTTCATTAAATAGTTTTGGAGATAAAGCACCAGCAACATCGTATAACTTTTTTGTATTAGTTCTCAGTGATAATCCTCTTAAAATGATACGAGAAACATCTACTTCATTGCTAACGAAATTCTTTTCTTCTTCCTGCTCGTTTTCACTAAATAGGTTATTTATGAAGTTTTTATCAGTATTTCCATACGCAGCAAAAATGGCTCCTTCTGTTAATTTACTTTTAACAAAATCAAGGACTTTATTCCTCTGAGAATCGTCAAATTGTATTATTTCTCCTTTATTCAAAAATCCATATAGTATGGGATCCTTATCTATGAACTCTATGTCGTAAAAAATAAAGTTTTCTCGAAGAATTTGGTTTAATAAATTTCTGTTTACATACGTTTCACCATTACTAATAGCCCATTTACAAAGGGCTTGTTCAAATATAACTTTGGATAGGCCATTTTGTATATTTGGAACTGTTTTCTTTAGTAATGTAATGTTAACATCTTTTGCACTTTTTGCACCCATTTCATATATTTTCACTATATTTGATAAGGAAAAACCAAAGATACGTAGCTCAGACAAGTCCTTGAATGAATTCGCAAAATCTTCGCCATATTCGTTAAAAGCATTTTCAATATATTTGTAGGAGCTTTGTCCCCATATTTCATCTTTGGACATGCTTAATAGAAGGTTAGACTTCTTGTAGAATTGTAACTGTAATTTAACTGCTTCGCTTATGTCTTTTAGTGCTTTTGAATAATCTGTCTCTCCTTCCGTAGTAAAGCGTTTATCTCTGCAGTAAAAGACACATCTCCATTTTTTTACTCCCAATAATGCAGCGTAAATATTAGCTTGTGTTTCTTTTGCTTCTTGTATACCTCTTTTTACAACAAAGTTACTCGTTCTATTTCTGTTTGTAACCTCTATCACACCAATATCATCGGAAACACCGTCAGGAAAACCAACTAATATAATCAGTAAATCTTCAGTAATACCAAGTGTTATATTAGTAAAAATAGCAACAATGCCTAAACTTAAACTTCCTTTGGTTTCTTTTAACTCTAATTCTTTCCACTGAGGTAATCCTATTGGATTTATATTTTCATAGTTTATTCTTCCTAAGTTCTGTATTCCTATTACTTTTTCATCAGGATGTATAAATTCTAATGATGATTTGCTATCATCTAACACATCTATAGCACGCATAAAGTATCCTCGTTCTGTTTTTGCCTGAGAGTATGGCGCATATTCTCTATTCTCTTTCACAAGACCAATATCTGCACAGCCAAGTGTTATAAAATGAGGTTTTCTTTTCATATATTGGTCTATACTCTTAAAATCCAGTAAAATCGATTTTACTAGATATTTAGCTTTGTTGCAATTGATCCTTGGACTATTTAATAAGTCCCAATCCTGATCTTCAAAGGCTACTATATTAAAAACAGAATCCTTACCAGTATGTAAGTCGACAAACTGAATTTTTCTCCCTGTTTGTTTCATACGTTTCTACCAATACTTAAACATAATCTGGTAGTTATTAGTTTCTATATTATTTTATGATCCATGACTCTAAAGAACACAAGGAAACGTCTAGGATCTTTCGTGAGGTTTCGCAAAACTTACGCATACAGTTAATATATTTTGAAAAATGGTCTCTGTATAGTTCGTTTTTTTGCTCAGCTGATCGGGAACTTAATGCAACAGCTAGGAAATTAGGTATTGAAACTGTACTATAAGTATCATGATGTGCTTTTATTTTGCACTCATGAAGCTTCAGATTATGAATAAGTATCGATATTCGCCGTTGATCTGCTTCCTTTATTCATTAGACAGTTATAAAAGAGATAATATATATGGAGATGGATCAGAGAGTATCTTGATAGATCCCAATGAAAGAGGTAAAGAATATGCTTGGTAAATTCACCATTGAAGAAAAGGAACAGATTGTCTTTGAATCATTCACTGCAATGAATATTCCAAGATCCACAATATATCACAAGAGAAGTGAATTAACATACACTAGTAAACTGTCCTGATTCCAGAAGTCAAGTCTACCGTTATGATATCGTCTAAATCTTACTTATCGATAATATCTACGACCTTTGTCGAGATGTCCACTATATTAAATTTCGATACTTCTACTGTTTCAACGCTTAGCACCTTGCCAATGGAGTCTGAAATAACCCGCAAGGATTTCTTCCGTACTTCATCCATTTGGTCGTCAATAATGAGTATGAGTTCATTCACTCCAGGGTGTGTCACTACCCTGAATACTGGTTCAACTTCATACATTGTAGCAATCAAAACTTTTCTTTTTGATGCCATATTATTGATAATAGAAATGTAACATTCATAATGTACATTGCAAATCAATTCATCTAAATGTAAACTAATTAATACTATGGCGATCATTGGAGGTTTGGGATTTAAGTTATTTTTTCTTCCAGATACAGTGAAATCCTAAGTGGAGAAGTGTTTGTAGTCTAGTGAAATTTACATAATACAACGTTAATCCTTTTTCTATCCTGAAAATTACAACGCCTGCGAGCAAAATTCTCCTATTTTTATAACCCTTAATGATCGACATAGAATTAATAGAAAAATATATATTAACAGATATAATCGTATAGGTGGGAAGATATATGATATTGTCCAACGCGTTCAGTTCTGCAGAAAAAAATATCTTCACTAAAGGTTTACCGTTATTTTCCAATTCAAGAGATTGAACCAAAGAGTCTTTACAGTATATTAAATGCACTTTGCGGTAAATTCTTTAGGATGGGTCTGAGTGCCGCAATGAATGAAGGCTATGTGTATGTGGCCGAGAATTCAGGACTTTCAAAAAAAACTATTGAAATAGGAGGGGTTCAATTTAAACGAGATGACAACTTAACGATATTATCTCCACAGAGAGACAGAAAACTCATTGAGAACCTAGTCAGAGAATCTTTTTTGAGAGCAGCCAAAACAGTGGGTTATACAGGTAGAAAAGGTCAGAAACTCCATTCCGAAACGTTTCATTCATGGAAATACATTAATGTTTACTATGGATTTCAATACGAAATAGAAGTTCTTTCAGATGGTAAAACGCTGATATGGATCGATCCTGCTAGTGTGTGGCGAATGCCGGCAATTAAGTTTATAGAAGTTCTGAAAAGAGAAGGTCTGACTGAAAAAGAAATCGCTGACCGGCTTGTTGGTTCAAAGGTAAGAGTTCCTTCTGTAAAGAATTTCAGTTTAAATAATGCCGTAATCAATTCCGTGAAGTTTGTTCCGATAGGTGAGTATCAACTGAGGGATCTTGGAACAAGTCTTTATGATTACTGGCAGCAGGATAAATACAAGCATTATCTGAACACTAACAATTTCACACTCGATTATTCTGACACACCGGTACTCACAGTAAAGTATTCTGGCATGAGTACTTTGATTGATTTCCCAGCAAAACTATGTGATCTCCACATAGACTTGGAAAATGCAAAGCTAACTAAGGATATTGGCAATAAGCTAAGATTTGCAACGGAAAAAGATCACGTAACAGAAACGAAGAAAATAGCTAAAACAATTCTTGGAAAAGGATTGACTGTTGGGAGTCTCAATCTATCATTTAATGCTTCTTTAATCGACTGGAAGTTGGAAAATTATGGAACTGAGTACAAGTTCACAATTCCATCACTAATATTTGGGGATGGACAGGAATATTTGCAAGGAGGTAGTTCAGAACCCAACATCAGGGCTGCACTGAATAAGTATGGGCCAGTCACCAAAAGAGAGTCTGTGAATGTCGTTGTTATTATTCCAGAGCGACTTAAGAACTGCAAAGATGACCTTGTAGAATATTTAAATGAAGTTGGAATAGACTTGAAACTTCCAGTCTTAAAAATAGTGGGGACAATGTACACTTCTGAACCTAACCCAGATGAATACCGAATGAAAGCAAGGAACTTGAAGAACACGCCTGGTGTCGACGCTGTCATTGTGATACTTGATCGCATTAATGAGCAGGCTATCTATTATGAAGCAAAAAGGGGACTAGGTGAAGTTTTCCTCAAGAGTCAAATGCTGAGCGAATCCACACTCAAGTTGCTCACAGATAAAAGCAACAATTGGAGAATTTTCACCGCTTCAATCATAATGGCCCAATTGTATGGAAAAATATTAAAACCCGGGGAATCTATATGGCACCTATCGAGAGGAGCGGGGGGAATTCCTGAAGATGAGCAAACCTTTTTCATGGGTTTTGATGTTTCCAGAAACAATGATTTAAGAAGGGAGGCAGCAGCATATTCAGCAATATGTGATCCGCTGGGAAGGGTACTTACTCGCAAAAGAGTTCCATTCAAAGGAGAGAGGGTCGGAGCATTAGATCTCAGCGAATGGTTCTTTAGCGCAGCACTGGATGCTTATGAATCTAGCAATGGCACGAAGAGTCTGGATAGTCTTGTGTTGTTCAAAGATGGCGACATCAAAGAAAACCAGGTCTCAGAATATGTACAAGGTTGTGATTTAGCCATGGAGAGGATGAAAAAGTGGGGGCTCATGAAAGAAGATGGAAACATAGTTGTCATTGCTGCCATTAAACGAGGCCCTCATAGACTTTTTGGGTCCGAGGATGAGGGCTATATGATAAAAAATAGCGCAGTAATTAGAAATGAGAATGAAGCTCTGGTAGTGACATATGGAAACGATCCAAGAGGTAAGCGGGCACTTAGAGGAACACCGCAACCAACTATAATCAAAATAATTCATCAGGTAAGAAAATCTATGTCAATAGAACAGATTATTCAAATTTTCAACGATCTGAGATACCTCGATTATTCAAGTATAATGAAGCAACCTAAAACAATACTGCCATTGCATATAGTCCAGAATTTCGCAAAACTGATTAAAGAAGGTATTGAGGTCCCGTACGATCCAAGGTAAAATTCAGGTCTCGTAGGGGTTTATCTTAATTTTTCCAAATCCCACGACCACTTTTAACGTTAAAGTCGTGATAATGATTATCATGGTATTAAACTCTTTGAATTTGGGAAATGAATGGAAGAGATACGAGAAGAATAAAGTTCCAGAAGATGTTTTGAATACAGTTAGGAAATTCATTTGCCACTTGAACCTTACCGATATCGGTAACAAAAGACAGTACTTTTAGGCAGTTCGCCTAAGAAAAGTGTATGAAATTATCTCTAATATATGAATATATTTTTTATGATACATGAAAAAAGAGTTTCAGAAAATGTAATAGACGAACCATGTAACCATGCTGGCGAATAGACCCAAACAAAGGTAACAGCCCCTATAACCTTATGAATCACTTGATCTTGGAGACAGAAAGAATCCTGTAAATCCATCAAGATGGTAACAAGGAATATGGTACCAAATCTTTCGAACGTACTTATCTTAATGCTACAGATATACAACAGACATTAACAGAAATCTGTGCTGAAGGTGAAGTTAAGTCAGCGGAAATTTATGCAAAAACGAAACGAGTCTTTGAACAGGAAGTTGAGCAATAACAAAGATTCTAATCTATTGGAGCACTGTCTGAACCACAGGGGCAAGGGAATGGGGGTATTGAGTGAACCCCTCACATTTTTCTTGAGAGTATATATGTTAAACAAATCTTACTATTGTAGCCTTCGCTTCTATGAAATGAAATTTATGGTATTATGCGGATTTAACAAATCCACAAACCACAATTAAAACATACACTACAATAAATGTTTCAAATAATATAAAAAAAATAAGTGGGATATATTCATTTCCCAACACGGCTGAAATAGATTCACGGGGTTATGGTGGATGTGTTTACGTTTATGATGGTTTATTGCTAAAAAATAAGAGTCTTGCAAGTAATATATTTGAAAATTATACTTTGAAAGTGTCATCTTCCAAGGGAATATCCTATTATAATATGAGTGATTTGAAATACGGATATACTGGTTCAAACTTGAGTTCCGCACTTAATTTTGTGGGATAATGCATACTAACACTGTGTGTTACGGGAAGAGCTATTCAATTTATTCGTTTTTTATCCGTGCACCAACTACCTTCTCCGGATATTCTAATTCCATTTTCATGAGAAGGTTCTTTGCGGCATCAGATTCTGATCTTATCATAATGATCCCTGATTCTTTCTTAATTGGTGTAACCTTGAGATACGATAGAGTTTTAGATGCTTGCGATATGGTAATGCCTGTTCTCTTCTCAATAAGTCTGGAAACAAGTAGAGATAGTATACAAACAAATACGTGCCCCCTTATCCTATCGGATTTCCTGTGATATATTGGCCTTATCTCTATAAATGACTTGATGGTTCGGAATGATCTTTCTATTTGCCATTGTTCCTTATATGATGATACAACATCATTCATCGGTAGGTCTGTATTAGTTACAATGAGGAATCTACCAGCTATCTTCCTTAATATATTGATTCTATTCTCGTTAAGTATAGTATTATTATTTGTGAATTTAACCAATGATTTCAATTTACCAAGTGATCTTTTAAGTTCTTTCTGATCCTTTATTTTAGCTATCTTTTCCTTTACTATTGATATTTTATTATCAAGATCTGCAAGATCAAGTTTCTCCCTTTCTTTATTATATACAGTTATATGCCTTCTCTTTTATGCCAAAAAATAAAGTAAATTTAAAAAATAAAGAGTATAATATTAGTTTTAATGATGCGATAGAAGGATTTTTTGGAATTATAGTGGCTCTTGCTGTTTTTTCAATGCTAAGCTATAATTTTACTCCAAACATCACAACCAATGGTTCTGGTCATCAACCAGAGGTAGTCGGTCCAGGTGGAGTGTGTTATTCCACAGCTTCAATGAAATTTTCAATAATTAACAGTACACCGTGGTATGATTTTACTAATAGTGTGAATTCGCATGAAATCGCGTATTTCAACGTTACCAATTGTTATTTTCCGTCTCAGACATTTAATCCACCTGATACAATTGCATTTCCAACTATCCATGGGATGGTCACAAGACACCCTGGTGGAAAGGTTTTATCAACCAACGGACCACATAAGTGGAATAATTACACTTCTAACGGAATAAAATATGTCAATTTTTTTGGTGATATAATTATGAGTAATTATGGATATAATGCATTCTCTCACCATTATAAAACAGAAACGGTTACAAATATAGTTGTAGCCTATAGAACATCATCGAATGGAGGGATATGGATTAGATATTGGGTGCAATATAATAAAGTAACTACACAATCACAACAAAATTGGCTGGCCATTAAAAACCTTGCAAAGACACTATCAGAATCGGGGAATTAAATTTATATAAAATAAACATTTATAGATAAAAATGA
>JAJZXP010000318.1 GCA_021806345.1 Thermoplasmata archaeon
CAGACCAATATCATTACACAAAGGAGTGCGGTAAGTTGAAATATCTAAAATACCTTATTAAACGACAATGAATGCAAAAATATTATCTTTTGAAGTTGAAAATTTTAAGAGTTTTGAAAAAAGTAAGATTGTTTTGTCCCCGCTGAATGTAATCGTGGGTCCAAATGGTTCCGGTAAGACTAACCTCATGGAAAGCATCAAGCTTGCGTTTGACTGCGTTAATTATCGCGGACCCACGGATTATCCTTTCGTCCCATTTTGGGGGTACAATAATGCAGTATATCGTTCCGAGTCTGGAAGAAATATATACTTTAAATTTGAATTCCGTGTTTTAGAATATGATATATTTTACGAGCAGAGGATATCTGGAGAAGGTGGATCACTGAGATTTCTTGAAGAGAAAGTCCTTGTGAAAGATTATGTAGAATTGAGGAGAGTTGGTTCTAAGTTATCTATCCAATACTCCCCAGAATTCTTTAAGACAATTTTGGCCGATGTTACTCTTATGAATTTTATCAGGAAGGAGAGAAACTCAGGGATTCGTCACGACGAGGAAAAGAAGACTAAAGCAACATTTGAATCCAGTCAAAATTACAGCGTACTGGATGAATCCAGGTCTATTCTAGCTGTTGATATATTTAAATCATATTTTGGCAACGAAACCAAAAAAGAAAGGAGTTATGACCTGTTCGAGATTCAGCCAAATCAAAGAAATGATACATTTTGGCATACGGGGGGTATTCCCATTGTTTTACCAATACATAGGGAGACTCTAAACAATAGAATTCAGAAGACAGTTCCCCTGTTGGACGTTTTTGATTTTTTCAGAAATGACCAATTTTACCTAAACCCTCGCCGTTTAATGGGTCAAATAAATAAGAAAAATATACTGCTAAGGCACAATTTTATATATGAAATGAAGAAGCCCGTACCTTTGAACTATAATTCAGAAGGAGCGGTTAATGGGGAGTGGGCGGTAGCCAGGTTGTTCAAGACATTTAATGAGCAGGGTAAATTTTCAGAGCGGATACAACGAACAATGGAAGACCTATTCCAAGGATGGAAACTTGGGTTCAAGCTAACCGATGAAGGAAACATAATACTAAAAGTAATCGACGAAAGTACTCCAGGTTCCAATCTGGAACTTTATGCCCCGTCATTACCAGATGGTTTCTTTAAGGTTTTATTGGTGTTAATTGCTCTTGAAGCGAAGCCAAGCTTTCTTATGATTGATGAACTGGAGAATTCTCTTCACGACACTGCGATTCAATACTTACTTGATTCCATCAGAGAGTCTCGGGTTAATACAATGATAAGCACTCACTCACCACTTGTGATAAACAGTACGAATCTGGAGGAATTAAGAATACTTGAAAATACAGCGAACCACAGCACAGTGAGGTCAGTTACCGATCCGAATTCAACTAAAAAGAAACTGGTTGAATTAGGCATAACGCCCAGTGAATCGTGGCTCTATGGTGAACTCGTTTGAACATAGCAATTCTAACAGAGGATACGTACGGTGTCAATTTTTTTCAAAACTTGATAACACGATTGAAAAAACTCGGAACAATTAGAAATGAAGTAGGCATAAAGATAAAACGTTATAATATATATAAACTCACAAACTTGCTACGAGTTGCCAAGCAGGATTACGACAGAACAATTGTGATTGTTGACTGCGACGGTTCCTGCAATAACGGGAATTCTAAAGAGATAAATGACTTAATCAACAAGGAAGGGACAAAAAATACTATTGGAATTAATCTTGAATTCGAAATAGAGGAATGGATTTGTATCTCCGAGGGCGTGAATTATGGGCCAGAGAAACCGTCTGATGGTTTGAAATCTCAGAGAAAATACGAAAAGTTTCAGCTCCCAATTTATGCTGACAAATTAAAAATTGAAGAACTTTTGGATAAAAGCGAAAGTTTTTTCATTTTTATAAGAGCCCTCAATAAATAAAACGTCCAATGTAGGCCTTCCATATCTCTGTCTGGTTGTTATTGCTCTTATTAACTATATAAATATGAATACGGGTGAGCAGTGCAAATGCACACTACTATGCATTACTGTTGCAAATGTTTAAATATTATCTCCCATATTACTTAGCCATGATGCTGAAAGACACCCTGAAGAATATTATAGAAACCCAGAGATGGGAACTGAATGCATTTGATCCTGGCGTTGAACGAAAAGAATCGAATCTCGTAGATACGAGCCTGCCGTATGCTATAATAATATCTGGGATAAGGAGATGCGGCAAGAGCACACTTCTCCATCAGTTGCTCGGGAAGCTTAATAGTTTTTACTACCTTAACTTCGAAGACACAAGACTCATCGGATTTGAAGCCCAGGATTTTGAAAAGCTTGATGAGGCATTTGATGAATTATATGGAGAGGCTGAATTTTACCTGTTTGACGAAATACAGAACATCGAAAACTGGGAAATCTTTGTGCGATCCAGGCTTGACAGGAGGAAAAAATTCATCATAACGGGATCAAACGCCTCCTTGCTGAGCAGGGAACTGGGAACCCGATTGACAGGAAGGCACGTCGACATCGAATTGTTTCCATTCTCATTTGAGGAGATGCTTCTTTTCGGTCAGATAAAGGGATCCGCAGATACCTTTGATGAATATTTGTTCAATGGTGGATTTCCTGAGTACCTCAAATTTAGAAAACCCTATCTGCTCAGGGAATTACTCAATGACATACTGCAAAGGGACATAGTGGCCCGGCATAATATTAGGGATTCCAGATCATTGAGGGCAATGGCAGTGTACCTACTCACAAATGCAGGAAAAGTATTCTCGTATAATGGACTTAGAAGAATGTTTGACCTCGGGTCAACAAACACTGCAATATCATATGTCTCGTATCTGGAAGACAGTTATCTGATTTTTACCGTCCCAAAATTCGACTATTCATTGAAGAAACAAATTGTTAACGAGAGGAAAGTCTACTCAGTGGATAATGGCTTGTCCGTGGCGAATTCTGCATCTCTCACACGGGATAGGGGAAGGATGCTTGAAAATGCTGTCTTTGTTGCATTACGCAGGTCACATAGGGAAATTTACTATTTCAGGGAAAGAGGAGAGTGCGATTTCCTGATAAAGGAAGGAAACGCCCTGAGCGAGGCGATTCAGGTTACCTACGAACTCAATGAGGATAATAAAGATAGGGAGATCAATGGGCTGCTTGAGGCACTTTCTAAATTTGATCTGGTTGGGGGGTTAATACTGACACACAGCCAGGAAGACAGGTTCACGATAGATGGCAGAGAGATCACTGTATTACCGGTGTGGAAATGGATGCTGCGAACCTGACTTGTTTCCAAGCTTTCCCGGATTAACTTAGGAGTTGTGAATAGATAATACGTGTATTTATTCACTACTCCTTAGTGCACATCCACTGGAAATATTACTTTTTTTCTCCTGTCATGGAATTTCCGAAGAGATCAAGATTGTGATCGAGACTGTTTGAACATATCTTTCTGCATAGAGTGCCAAAGGTACGGTTCCTTATAGCTCTAAATATGGAATAGAACTAAGAATATGATTGCAGCAATCAGGATCGAAATAGAGCTTGAACGACCGGAACCCCTGAAGATGGTCATCGCTGGAGCTGTACTGACCAGCTTTCCGAAAAAATAATTTTGGAGCGG
>JAJZXP010000076.1 GCA_021806345.1 Thermoplasmata archaeon
TAGTGGTATATTGGAAACCGAGGCCATCACTCCAATAAAGAAAGGCAAAAGTACTACGATCAATAGGATATGAACCATTCCCATAATCAAAAAAGAAAATCCAGACACAGCGAAATATAAAAATACTAATAACCATAGGTTATGTGGCTTCAATTTTCCAATCATTAAAGCTCCCACTAAGCCCCCAATAGAAAAAGTGCCAGTGTAGAAACCATAAGCCATTGAGCTAGAGTTCAGAGTTTCTTTGATGAGCGGAGCTCCAAGTACATCCATTATGATCAGAAGAGCATTCAGAGCAGTTGAAAAAATGACTATCATCAAAAGTTTGGATTTCACAAATACGAAAGTTTCACTCCAACCGCTTATATCTTCTGAGCGTTCTTTTCTTACATTAGATAAGATATTGTCTCTATGAAACCTAATAACAAGAATGAGAGCTAAGAACAACAACGTGGAGATGGAAATAATTATCAACGAATAACTCCCAATTAAGTACAAAAGAGAACCTCCTAGGATCGCACCAACACCTTCAGAAATTGTAAGAGAAATTTCTCCCACAGAATTAGCCTTTAGTAGTTTGTCTTCGGCAACAATATTGGGTGTAAAGACGTAACTTGCCATGCTACCTATCGTCATCATAAAATAAATCACCCCCATTATTGGATATAAAGTGAAAAATGGGAGTATATGCATTATCATTAAACCCATAAACAAATATGATATGAGTTCTCCCAATGTTGAATAGACCACGATTCTAATGTCATGGAATCTGTCTAATATGTGGCCAGACAAAGGGGATGAAATTAACCCGGAAATAGTTAAGCTGAACGCCACTAAACCTGTTAGGAACACAGAACCTGTAATTTCTATGGTGTACCACATAGCTAAAACTAGGGCAAAATAAAACCCAACCCTCGAAAACAATCGGTTCATTTGCAATTTATAAAAAACAAACGGTATGTCGGACATAGTGTTTAATCTCCTTTAATCTATTTAGCATTTAAGAAAACATATGAAAAATTAACGTGTGTTAGGTTTCAACAGCTGTATCGAATTCAAAAGATTAAGCCACCACACGAAATCTATAGTATCTCTTTCAATTTGTCTCCGGTCAGTATTGGGAAAAGTTAATTGCACAAAATCTATTAAGTCTTTGACACTCATGTTCGGTGAGCTTTCCTCTATTCTTCTTAATATAAATGAGCCAATTCCAAGCACATCCCTGTAGCGATTGTATTTTTCGTCAAAAACCTTTCTGTTAATGGACTTATTTTTAGGCATTTTTTTCTTTTTCTCCTTCGCCATAATTAAATAAAAGCCTTTTTGTATTTAATAATTCCTTCGGTGCTATGAAACCTAATTTGAATTAAGCACGTAATACTCGAGTAAAGTTCTTTCTCGAAGACAGTTTTTTCACATAAAGAGTTCCAATAATCGGGTTATCTCCCGCCTCTTGGAACCTGTAGGTGTTCTTCGTGCCTCTTTCAAACTTAAATTCGATCTCTTTCTTGGCCATGAATAATCATCTCGTCTGCAGATAATAATACTTCTCTAAACCATGGGAACGATTGGATTCTGTGTTAGCATAGGCACAGTTGCAAAGTAGTTATATATAGATGCATGATATTGTTATTATGTAATTCGGATCGATTCAACCTCAAGCAACTAAAGGAAAGTCTAAGGCAAAAATAATAGGTGCAGTTGCCGGAATTATAGTAGTTATTCTGGTGGGATTATTTGTTATCTATCCTGCGATAAATGGAAGTTTTGTGGTAATATCACCTCCCTCGCCAAGTAGTGTAACATATACTGAAACATTGTTACAGTCTGGAACTGTACAGTCTCTTGGTGCTGGTCAATGGATTTACCTTGAATTCAATGTCCCTTCCAATTCAACTTATGCGTATATGGGTGGTTCCTACACCTCAAATAATAATGTAGAAGTAGGCATATTGACAAGTACAGAATACGGGGCGTTCACACAGAATCATGCTACAATATCTAATGGAGTCTATTATTCAGGTGATAATGGTGGAGCAACTTTATCCGGTTTCCTCGTGACTGGAAACTACTATTTAGTCATATATGATGGCAACTTTATTACATCAGACACTGTAAGTATAGTTAACACCCTTCAGGTAACTATTACAGCCACCCCGTCATAATAGAAAATACCAACTTTCACAACGATGACCCGTATATGTGTTCAGCGGGGGGCTTATGGGAACGATCCGTATATGAGTTATGCCGAGATGATAAGGGTCAGGGGTTCCAGTCCTATGCCTCCGTATTTCATGGTGCTGTCCCACGTTTACATATATCCTGAAACGGAACTCGGCCTTTATCTGAATGAAAGGAAGAGCCTGTGGAGACGAACCTCCGTCGGGGAAGGTCACAGACATCGGCGGGAATTGAGCAAAACCCCTCAAATTCATTAGGAAAGAACCCTCAAGGTGTATAAATTTCCCGGAGCCCTGGAAAGATATCGGGACGGCTTGAGAAAATGACGTCCTGCCACTTCATGTCAGGTCAGAAAAGGGTTTTTGCTACTTCATTTCAGGGGGTGAAGGGGTTGCATGGTAAAATCATACAGCGCATGCTTCTCGTACCTGAAATACCAGACGAAAGAAGGTATCCCCAGATTCCGATCATAGAGAGATCCACTCGAAGAGACTTCGCAACTGAGAAAAGTTGAGCCTTTCCATTTAGCGCTGACCGGTACAGGGCACCGGTCCCATTTTTTGTATTTTTGCTCTATAATTCCCTTCACAATCTGCTGGTTCATTTAGCGTTTTTTTTGTCCTTGGATAAAATATTGAGGAGAGAACTGTGCGGATTTGGCTGAGGTAAACAAGTACCAAAAATAACTTGTGATGAAAAACTTGGAAAAGCTTTAAGGGTATATAACTTTTTGAAGTATAGAAACTCAAAGTTCAGTCATAAATAGGTATTGTTACTGTATCAAACAAACGAGTTAAGTTTATTCATAGTATTCGCTTAAAAGGTGTCATGAAAGAAGTCTTGTTGACTTTGAATGAATTCCAATATCCTTAATTACATTTTCCATGTCTTCCCTGCTGAATCCATGAGATATTGCAGATCTTGCTGCCATGTTCTTCAGCTTCTTCTCCTTCAGTGTTTTAAACGCATGTTCCTCCACGAATTCTTTCTTCTTTTCAAGCATGTTATATATGACAACGGCAAGTTTCCTTGCCACTGCTATAATTGATCTGTTCCTTCCGATCCTCTTCTTCATCTTTCTGTATACTCTCTTGAATGTTGGCGATAGCTTGATCAGTGTATGTACCGAATTCACAATGAAATATCTCAATACAGATGGACCGGATTTTGTTATGTGCCCATAAATTGCAGTTTCTCCACTTTGATCCACACGGGGAACAAGGCCTGCATATGAAGATAGATGATCAGCGTCAGGAAAACGTTTTATGTCTCCTATTTCAGAGTATATTGCTATTGCACTGTAGTAATCTATCCCTGGTATTGTCATGAGTGTTTTCACCTCTTCAATGCCATTTCCCATGGATGCAAGCTTATCCTGCATCTTTTCTATCCTCAGTGACAGATCACTGAACCTGGAGATCAGATCTGTCAGTATGATGCTGTCTGTTTCCGGAAGTCCGTCCGAAGAAGCAAGTATTTTGCC
>JAJZXP010000422.1 GCA_021806345.1 Thermoplasmata archaeon
AGCGGGTTCATGAGAGTCTCATCACCCTGGGGCTGGACACCATTGAACACACCATTGACAATTATATGGAGAATGCTAGGGATAAAGGTGTCATTGAAGTGCTTGACCACCTCCTTTCCGAGGAGGTGAAGAGCAAGCGGTCAAAGAGATATGAGACGAAGCTGAAGTACGCGGGTTTTCCCTTCAGAAAAACCATGGAGGAGTTCGATTTCTCCTTCCAGAAATCCATCGACAGGTCGGTGATTGATGATCTCATGACCCTCAGGTTTGTGCATAACCGGGAAAACGTGGTGTTCCTTGGTCCTCCGGGAGTGGGGAAGACACATCTGTCGGTGGCACTGGGAATGAGGGCACTCCAGTCTGACATTTCAACGTATTATATATCTGCCGTTAAACTGGTGCAGTCTCTCAGGAAGGAATACATGAGAGACAGGCTTAACATTCTCCTCAGGAGCTATTCAAGGTATGCGCTCATGGTAGTGGATGAGATCGGTTATCTCCCGCTGAACCGCGAAGAGTCGAATCTACTGTTCCAGTTGGTATCGTACAGGTATGAGAAATGCTCCACGATCTTCACGTCCAACAAGTCGTTCTCGGACTGGGGTGAGGTCATGGGTGATCAGGTGATGGCATCGGCCATCCTGGACAGGATATTGCATCACTGCACGGTGCTGAACATCAAAGGTGAATCTTACAGGCTCAAGGACCGGAGGAAGGGCAATCCTCCTCCATACAGGGAGAAGTGAAAGAAAATGGAAATCATAAATATGGGTGGACAGATTTCATATGCCGATTTTGAACAATTTTCAGTTGGCGTTTACATTAATCAACAATTCCTTTTTGACCATACTTTCAAAAGTATTGGAAACGTTCTTTATACTCTTAAAATTTCCTGCAGACATAACTGTCAAACCCATTTTTGAGGACAAGAGAAGTATGCTCCGTTCTTTCTCAGAAGCAATATCGTACCAGCCTTGAAACATTGAGTTCCATATATCCTCCATTATTGACTGCATATTCAATTCAAGTTCTTCTAATGTCATTACTTCACCAGAGGACTTCTTGAAAAGTTCCGACATAAGAAGCATCGTAACAAACGGGTGGCCAGCTGCCATCACGTGGATTCTCTTTACGAGTTCTTCCTCAACTTGGATTTCTTGATCAGTGGATTTAAGTCTCCTTACTATTGCACTTCTAGTTTCGTCTAAAGTGAATGGTTTTGGCCTTATATGTGAGAAATATCTTGTAAACTGTTCGGCAAATTCAGCAATTCGGTAAAAAGGTTCAGGAAGAGTAGCAATTGCTAGAAGATAGTTACAACCTCTACCAATCAAATCTTGAAAAACATTCCTCAAATCTACATAAAGATCATCTTCATCTGTAAACTGAAAATTATGGATATCATCGAGGTAAATAATGCATATTTCAAATCCTGACGGCTTGAGATGACTATTCCACAGTTCTTCAAGACTATCTTCTAAATCAGGAGCTCCCTCTTTTTTGATCTTTTCTAATTTGATGGGGCCGACGCTCAATCCAAAGTTCCATTCTTTAAGTTTTTCTTTAAGCTTCTCAGTTATCCTTTGATCCATCAGTGCTGCTTTTTTCACCTCTCGTAACAAGTGAGATGTGAAACTCTCCCAGTTTCTCCCATCTTTGGATGAAATCGTGCAGTATAGGCTAAAACATTTGATTTCATCCTTGAGTTCGTTTTCTACAATGTATCTAAATTCCATTAGAAGTGATGTCTTTCCCATACCCCAATTTCCTAAAATTGCAATATGTTCAGGAGAGGGTGAGTTGAGCTTTGCAGAACTATATGTGCTTTCACAAAATTTGTCAATTTCGTAAGAGCGTCCCACAAACAACTCTGGGGTTGCAGGGGTCCTAGGATGAAAGGGATTTATTCTTCTAACTTTCCCCTCCTTGTTCACCAAATTTACCTCCTATATAGTTTATACCTTTGGATCTTAGCAATTCCTCTACAAGTCCTGTGTATCAACCTACCACCATAGTACATCCCAGTTCCTGGGTATACTCTCCTACCACAAATGGCGCAGGTCTTGAAACCCATGTCTAAGTTATCAATCGCCTGACATAATAGTTTTTGTTAAGTTATACGAAATGCAACTACACAGCTTTTTCTATTCAATCGGAAAATTGGACATATGGATTTGTCTAAGTCAAAAAAAGCAAGCAAAGTGTAATTAGATATAGGTAAATCATAATGGGAAAATAATTATATATAGCTAAGATTTGAAAAAAAGATCATTTGTTGGTCAAGGATAGTTTATGGGGCTTTATATTTCTTTAAGGATACTATTAATTATAATCATCATATTAATAACGGCGGGTTTCTTATCAGTCGTAGGTGGGCTCGGCTCTTTCACTATCAATTTCGATCTTGGCTCTTGTCATCTCAATACTGACCCTTTCATACAAGGTTTCCCCCTCCTTGAGCGCACGGCTAGAGTCTAAAGTCTATATGGGAAAAGATCCTGGTATTAACTTCGGTGGTCCTGATTCTTTAACAAATGCAGAAGAGTATTTTGATTTGGTTATATTCAATGGTGGACCAGGCATCGCAAAGGAGGTCACTTGGAAATTAGAAATTTTAGGGTATAAAAGCGGTGAGGATTCTTTAAATGGCGTATTACCCATTTTGGAACCAAATGGAAATCCAACTGTAATTGGATACTTGAAGAAATATCACAAAAATAGAAGCGACGAGCGTGACAATTATAGAATTGAAAAACATTACTCTAAGGAAAGAGAGTTGTCAAATGAAGATGTTAAGGAAATAATTGGTCGTTCTAAGAAGATTGATAAATATAAGGTATATATTGCTCATAAGCGTATTTTTAGCAATTCGAATGATGAAATTGTGTTGGCTTTCAATGAAGATGGTGATTTCTTATGGCTTGTATAATAATTTCACCAATCAAGCAAATATCCTTGGAAGGAAAACAACTTCTGATACCATGAATAGTATCAGATTTAGAGAACATAACACAAACGGCACTGAACTTTTGAGGGTATGCCGTGAGCCGGGATCGAACCAGCGACCTTATGATCTTCAGTCATACGCTCTCCCAACTGAGCTATCACGGCGTATCTATGGGATTGGTTTGGTTTATTTAAGTATTTCAGGTCATCGCATATTTTTATAATATTTCCTAGAAACTGCTGCACGTGGTAAATTTCGCACCAGACACGGAGAAGTATAAATAGCAGCGATAAAATTATGATCCAGTAATTTCCTTGGAGAAAGTGTCATTCTCAGCATGGTTCAAGTCGTTGAAGCTGCCGGAGCTTATTTCAATAGTTATAACTATGCTGATGCCCGCCATAGTCACATTTGTCTGGGTATCGCTTCCTCTCCTGCTTCTTGAACTTAACATCAGTCTTGTTTACCTTGGCGTCATCTATTCAATCGGAATACTCATGGCCCTTGTGGTAAGGATCCCTGTTAGATTCTTCATGGAACGCGGAAGAGCCGACCTTCTTCCCGTCATGGCATTCCTTTTTGCAGGTATATCGCTTGCAATTTTCTTCGTTTCCCTCAACCTGGCCTCAATAATCCTGGCTTTCGTGGTACTCTCAATAGCCCATGCAATGTACAGGGCAGTAAAGGG
>JAJZXP010000435.1 GCA_021806345.1 Thermoplasmata archaeon
TCTGCATTTTGTTGTTGAAAACGACATACCCGATGATGAGGCACAGTATGAAGAGTTCAAGAATATTATTTATCGGAGGGAGCACGAAGTAGTTGATGCTGTCCAACGAGAAATGGAAAAAATAAAGAAACCTTAAACCTCGAAAAGAAAGACTACAAGAAGGTAAAATGGGGATTTCCTTTTACATTATTTCTTTTATGAATTCATCAAGTTCACCCAGACCGCCTAATTTCTTAGGAATAATGAAAAAATTGGAGGGTTTCATTAGCTTCTTGAATCGATCAATCACCGTATCAATATTCATTGTTTTTGGGTCTTCGTTGTTACCAATTCCTACTCGATCTTTATGACAAAGTTTCCATCCCAGTTTGTTTATAGAATATTCACTGAGGGTTTGTATGTAAATTATTTTAGACTTGTCTTCTTCCTTAATTGCAAAGGAAATTGGGACCTTGTCATCTAAAAGAGCTTGCTTTATCTCGGATACTGACTTTACCTCCCCATTCAATGCCAGATAACAGACCCATTGAGCAGGTGAATTATCTGAAATTATTATCCGTCTACCCGAACTGTGAACTACTTCTGATCCTCTTGCTCCACTGCTCTTTCGTATTATTAGCGGCATGTCGGATTCAGTCGCCCATTTATCTATTACTTCATCCCAATCCCTTTCAATCTTTGGATCAAAATTTGGTCTTGATTTGTTCCACTCTCTCCCGAGTTCCTTAATCTTTTCTATCATATTTGCTGGAATTTTACAGTCCCAAGTGATTGGAATACCCATAACTCATTATAATCTATATTTATATAATGCTATCTAAGTAGTTTCAAACTCGGAAATGACCACAAATTTACAACTCTAGTTGAATGATTTTGATTAAGTGGAAGTTATTTACTAAACCCACCCCTCCACCCATTTCCTCATCTCCTTCCTGTCATCATCCTCAAACGGGATGTTCAGGTAGTGCTCGTACTGTGTTGTGGTTGTATGCCCTTGGCTTAATGCGATCTGCAGTGCCTTATCTGGATAATAGAACACAAGCCACGATTCCCAGGTCTTCCTGAATGTCTTGTTGTTTATTGGAGATCCCTCCAATATTTTCATTGACAATCTCCTCAGTTTCATGTCCAGTGCCGGTAGTTCAGGAAGAGGATGTGGTGTCAAGAAAAGATCCTGGATCAGTGTCTTTCCCATGTCAGATAATCTTATGGCCCTTTCCCTCTGTTTTGCCTTCACCTTTAGCATGGACCCTCTGGGTAAATAAACAAACTTCCCATCAAGCCATTCAGGGTTTTCTCTGAACCTCTGAAGTTCAGCATACCTCATTCCCGTCAAAAGAAGGGAGGTGCATATCCTCCTGGTATCAGGATCCATGGCATCCCTTATCTTTTCAAACTCAACCGGTCTGAGGATCCTCACCTCAAACTTCTCAGATGATCTAACAATGGCTCTCAATGTATATGTTAAGTTACTGACAAAACTTAACGCTTTCCATGGGTTTTGAGTGCTGTGGCCATATGGATCCATGGAATGAGTATATAAATGGCATTAAGTTTTAAGATAAAAGTTAACATCAAAAAATATAGAGTCTATGGTTTTTGTATAACGTTAAATTCAAACTTCTTTTTTTATTTAGAATTGTCTTTCGTTTCATCTAAGATCCGTCCTCTGAATAGACTTTTATTCACAAAAGACTCTGTGATTAGGATTTTATTATCAACCACTGTTAGAATATGATCGGACATTGAAAATTGCGAGCCCCTAATAAAATCGCTAAAGTAATAAAGTATAATTTCAATTCCGTTATCTCTCAGCGTTTGCAATACAGGAACAAAATCCGTATCGCATGTGAGAAGAATGGCGGTTTTTACCTTATTTTGCTTGTCTAATAATTTCATCAAATCCATAGTAATAAGCGTGTCCACTCCTTTTTGATGAAATTCGTTATTTACTTTCTGAAGTCTTCCTTCTCTGACAATAAAATTTGGATACTGCTTCATTTTAGAAATGACCCGATCATAGCCACTTTTTCTTCTGGACTCGTCCCTTGTTGGAGGATTCGATTGAAAGGGAGGTGCAGTATAATAATATCTTTCAAAGCACCAGTATCCTAGATCCCTACTCATGTTATTTGCCAAACGAAAATAATCAATTTTTAGGTATTTCCCTGAACCAAAGTGCTTAGAAATCTTATCAATATATCCTCCATCAAGATATATATTAGCTTTTCTCATGAATCACCAAAAATAAGTTTCTTCCAATGTCCCTGCCGGAACACTGGGGATCATATACTACCACATACTACAATTGTAGTACAAAGTCATATCTTTTACAATTATTAAAACATTTCCTATGTCTATTCTATCAATATGTTTCATAATATGAATTTAAATTTTAAATTTATGCGCTCTAACTTGTTCCTTTTTCTCATTTTAAAAATGCACTAATTTCATTTATCAGCCACCTTGCATTGTTCATCACCCTGTCGATGTTCTCCTTTCCAAGATTGTTGCCTTTGGCCTTGGCATCATCCAGCCATCCCTTGATATATGCTGCAGAGTCACCTTTGAAGTCAAATCCAAAATGTGTACCCACCAGGTAAGTGGAGAGTTCAGCCTCACTCTCAGCAAAGCCTCTTGGAAGATCCTTACGATAAAGATGCTCCAGTCTTACATGAGACATTTCGTGGATCAGGGTGTGAAGGACATTCTCATCTTCTCCTGGTATTTTCATGACGATAATCTTCTGGCCTTCTCAACTGTGAGCAGTGTATCCCCGGGCACTATTGAAGATCGTATCCTGTTCCACGGATTCTTTAGGATTTGTAAGTGATAGATCAGTCAAGTTACCAGAAAATGACATGATGAGATCATGCGTCGGTCACCTCAACTCTCGCAGACATGTATTCAGGTTCCATCTTTTTCTTGACCTCTGCCTTTACCCTGTCAGATACTATCCTTGGATTGAAGTGCAAGTAAAACTCCACGGGTTCGTCACCGATCTGATTGTTTGAGATAATTTCATTACTGAATTTATCGAAATCCAGGGAGATGGAGTACTTGGACAGAACATCATCCTGGCTTGGAGTAACCCACAGAGTTTCCCTGGTAGGAGAAATATTGCCGTTTTTATCAAGGAAAATAGAAAGATAGCGTAACGCTTTCCTTGAAGCATTTCTGGACATCCTCCATCCGTTACCTGTCGTTTCAATATCTGATTTAGAAATGTTTCCGTCTGTCAGTAGCTGTTTTATGACGGTTGAAGGATCAACGGATTCCTTGCGCATTACCCGGAATATGCCTGATTGGACCAGTGATCTCAGATACCACCCATGGCATTCCCTTTCCATCAGGAGATCTGTCTGCAGTCTCTTCTTTCTCTGGACTGATTCCCTGAGATATGAGGCCCGAGAGATCTTTGGGGCAAGATCTGACTTCAACCTGGATATCTCCCTTTCCAGTTTTTGAAGTTCAATCTCTTCTGGATCTGAACCACAGGCCATAAGAACTGCATCCTCAACAATTGATCCCAGATCTATGCCCTGTTCCTTTGCTATCCTGTCGATGCTCTGCCTGATGCTCACTGACCTGGGAATCTTCCTGTCTTCTGTCATCGGTTTAGTTTTCATGT
>JAJZXP010000467.1 GCA_021806345.1 Thermoplasmata archaeon
ATCTTTTCACCCTGATGAACCTGAAAAAACATGGGAAGATAGCGGCAGCTATCTAAAATGAGCGGGAAAGAAGGAAAAAACTAAACAATTTTCAGAGGAATCTGCCCATTCAGTGACAAGATCAGATCAGAAATCCTAGTTTCGCGTTGTTTTGTCAGGAGACCAGTAAGATTATAGAAAAGGTCTATAGTAATTGACATTGCATTAGTATGGCGAGAAAAAAACGCTCGTTTTGAACACGCTCGTTAGCGAAATAGATTTAACCCGGAGGATCAAGAAAGAGAAGAACCATGCAAAGATCATTCCAAGGCTCATATTCATCAAACTTCTTTATGGCGAGAAGAGCAAGGTCCAGGCCTCAAAGGACGTCAGTGTTGCGAAGAGGGTTGGAACAAATCCGGCTATGATGGCCTTATACCGAGGTACGCAGGGGGTAAGCTCCCGAGACTCACAGATGATCAGAAGAGAGAACTTAAGACACTGCTTGAAACAAAGGATCTCTGGTATCTTGGCGTTCTCATAAAGACGAATTTTAGGGTGGAATATTCAGAGAGACAGGTTCACAGGATTCTCAAAGGCATGGGTATGAAGCATGCAAAACCATACCAGGTGGATTACAGGAAACCGGATGATGCAGAGGAAAAACTAAAAAAACAGTGTTTTCAAAACCAACATACATTTCCTCCGGAGCCCCATTTTTTCCTGCCCATTTTATAGCCAGATTAAGAAAAAATTAAATCTGATACGTCCATTAGGCTTATTTTTTCAGATCTAAGTTCACTCTTGTCTGTTACAAAAAGAACTCGCTTTTCCGCAATTAATGACAGGAGGTTAGTCTCAATTTTACCAATGTCTCTTACCTTGTTTCTCCATTTTACTTCAAGGGCTATTTGTGGCTTCTTAAACCGAAGAAGGTACCCGTCAACATCATAATCACTATCCTCAATTATGGTCTCAACCAGATTCTCCTGAAGTGATATGACTTCTCGCACATTATCCTCCACGATTCGTGGTAACAAAATAGATAAGATTTCATCAATTTCCCTAGAACTAACATTTCTATCTGATATAGCAAACTTCTCCTCTGCATAGAAGAACAGCCTTATGAGGGGCGACGAAATCTTGTACGCGAATTTGTTCTTATTGAATATTATGATTTTTTTCAAGACCCCTATTTTGATCAGATTCCCCAAGTAAGTCTGGATGATACTGGGATCATCCTTCTGTACCAGTCTTCTTGAAAAGAGAAAGCTTGAAATTTTTCCGGAGGAAATATTACCGGTTGCGACTGCACTCAAGATTCCATTGTAAACCATTGTTAGGGTTCTCTCCTCCTCACTAAATATTCCCCCTACCAATGCTGGTACGGCTTTCAGCGAGCCAAGGAGTATTTCAGAAATCGTCGGTGTAGGGCTTAATTTACCCATGTAATCTATTGCAATCGGTTCTCTAGCGAATATAGACAATTCTAAAAGATCTTTTTTCTGGAGCTGAAATTTACTAAGTTCCTTCAGCGTCTCGTCTAGGGAAATGATGTCTACCATTATTTCATTAAAGAGTCCCATTATTGGGGAGTGGGCAGTTAACAGCTTCTTTGCAAGAAAAAGGGTCGAGGTTATGAGTATTAGCTTCCCTCTTTTTTGGACGGAGTGAAGAATGTCCAGAAATTCGTCGCCTAATCTGTGAAATTCATCTATTACAACAGTTTGATTGTTTGCTAATAATCTTCTGAACAGAATGGTGAAAGTTTCGTAGCTCATTATTTCGTTGTTCTTTTTGTCGAGTATAGACCGGTTTCTGTTGACGAAAAAAAATTCGTCATATTTTACGGTATTTTCAACTATGTAAGTTTTCCCAGTCTTTCGTCTTCCATAGATAAAGACCCACTTGCTAGAGTTCTCTATCCTACGAGTTAGGTCAGTACGTGGTATAATCATAATAAGTATAATAACAGTTATACTTATAATCTTTTCTCCGCCTCAAACCGCAAGTTTCCCACAAAATACAGGAAACTAGTATAATGAGGATTAGGGAGAACTGAATAACACTTACAGATATGGTCTCCAATTAGGAGTCCTAAACAATCTTGGAATCTTAACAACAGCGGGAGGTGTACCTCGGGAGTGCCCATTAAACAGAGAATAAAACTCCACAATGGAAAGCTTTCTTGTTTTGCCATAAAACAAAGTCATCATGTTGACTTGGATGATTCAAGGGATTTGAAACAAGGCGATCATAATAAACCTACATAATAGGGTGTATATACCTAATATTTCTATATACTAATTATCATATTACTAATTAATAGGCTATTAAAGATGCAATGTGGCTGAGTGTCTCATTACTCACATTACTGCTTAGTATTCTACATGCATTTATAAACGATTTGAGAGAGTTTCACATACCTGATGATACATTTACTGATCTCAAGGTCCTCATCTTCTCTTTACGCATTTATAGATATACATTAGTCATACCTTACCTATTGAATGAATAAAAGTCAAATGTATTTACTCTGAACTTAGTGGCATTCTTTATAATAACCGGTTTCTCGAATGACCACATTCTTACAATATTTGCACTTGCCTGACGCGTAGATTCGTCAAGGAACCCTGTGACATGTTCTCCCGGTTCAACTACAATGGGCCTTTTTTAGCTTTTCCTTTATCAGATTCCTCAGTTCTGCTTTTGTGGGGGTGCTTCTTAACTTCCAGAGATCCGCGCCTTTCCATATATTAGTGAGACTTTAATGCTCATATAGTTAAAGCGAACACTATAAAGAATATCAACGCAGTACCTATATATATCTCTAATATCTGTTATCGTGAAGGACTTTGGCTGATATCACTACACAGAAACAGAAGACGTATCTTTCGAATGAACAGCTAATTCAAGAAGTTGCTAAGGTTCTTGAGAAATTCAAAATAAAGAGGGCAGCTATTTTTGGCTCCAGATCCAGACAGGATTACACGGATAAGAGTGACATCGATCTTATAGTACAGTTTCCAGAAGGGTGCAGTCTGCTCGATCTGGCAGCGCTTAGAGAAGGACTCGAGTCTGCTGTCGGAATCCGCGTTGATATATTGACATACGATTCTGTGAATGCCCGCTTAAGGGAAAAGATTCTAAAGGAACAGGTACGCATACTATGAGCCGGACTAATAGAGACGAAATCCTGATTAGACAGATTGCTGAATCAATTGAACTCATCAGCGAGTATATTGACGGCGTTGATATTGAGGAGTTTCTGGAACTGACACAGACTCAAGATGCAGTACTTCGAAGATTACAGATTATAAGGGAAGCAGCCAAATTAATAAGTGATTCTGTTAAAGAAATAACTCCCAATATACCCTGGAAAAACATGGCAGGAATGAGAGACATTGTGATTCACCAGTATTGGTCAGTGGATTTGAGGTTAACCCGGAATACAATTTCGGAGGTGCTACCAAATTTGTTACCGTTGCTTTCAGAAACGCTCAAAAAGATGAGTGATTGACAGAATGTGAGCTTATACGACACAATTCCTTTAGTTGAAATTCACGAATCGTACTATTGTTGTTCAGCATTCGAATTGAAGCAATCACTTATTCTGGATCGACAGTTCCAAGTGCCATGAGTGTAAACGC
>JAJZXP010000171.1 GCA_021806345.1 Thermoplasmata archaeon
TCAGATCTCGATGAGCACTCTTCTGATTTAGAAAGAGGGCTAGTTATGACCAGACTGGCTGAGGCATACTATTTCAATGGAGAGACCAACAAATTTAGAGAGATGTTGAACGGTGTTTTTACTTTGGCCCTTAGTTCAAACAAAAAATATCCAACAGATACAGATTTGTTGTCATTCTACAGGAAAGCGATTCATCAGACTGATAATGAAATAAATCATATCGATGAGACACCGGTAAAGTTAAGCCTCTTTTCAAACATAATCGCTGTGTGTGAAAGAACGGGAGAGTGTGGGTTAAAAATTAACTTTCTTCAAAGGTCGATAGATAATATTGGAGAATATTATGACACAGAATACGGCAAGCATTATTACCTTGATCTAAACAAAATGCTAACAAGAGAAGTTTTAACCTGTAAGAAATTCGAACAAGGGTGAATGAAATTTGATCTTTTTTTATTCATAGATTTTAAAAACGGGAAATGTATAATTTTATAGGCTAATCTATTCGAGTCATCTGCAGATCTAAGCTTAAGTCTTTTATAAGTAAACTGAAATTTCAACTGTCAAGTTATCTGTTAATCTATCTATTTTTCCACTGATTTTGTCTGACGTCACCATCTAAATCCACCCCTCCACCCATTTCCTCATCTCTTTACGATCATCATCCTCAAACGGGATGTTCAGATAATGCTCATACTGCGTGGTTGTAGTATGCCCCTGGCTTAATGCGATCTGCAGTGCCTTATCCGGATAATAAAACACAAGCCACGATTCCCAGGTCTTCCTGAATGTCTTATTGTTTATTGGAGATCCCTCCAATATTTTCTTTGACAGTCTCCTCAGTTTCATGTCCAGCGCAGGTAGTTCAGGAAGAGGATGGGGCGCCAGGAAAAGATCCTGGATCAATGTTTTTCCCATGTCAGATAATCTTATGGCCCTTTCCCTCTGCTTTGCCTTTACCTTGAGCATGGAACCCCTTGGAAGATATACAAACTTCCCGTCAAGCCAGTCAGGGTTTTCTCTGAACCTCTGCAGCTCAGCATACCTCATTCCTGTCAAAAGAAGAGAGGTGCATATCCTCCTGGTATCAGGATCCATGGCATCCCTTATCTTTTCAAACTCAACAGGTCTGAGGATCCTCACCTCAAACTTCTCAGATGATCTAACAATGGCTCTCAATGTATATGTTAAGATACTGACAAAACTTAACGCTTTCCATGGGTTTTGGATGCTGTGGCCATATGGATCCATGGAATGAGTATATAAATGGCGTTAAGTTTTACCACAAAAGTTAACATTGAAACTTAAATCTCAATAGATATTCTCCCGGCGGGTTACGATTCTAATGCAGATTTGTTCAATTGTTAGTTTTAAAGTGGCCCCAAAAGAATCTTCAGTATAAACGGCAGGGTGTGTTTGAATGTTCGCTCTTTTTTGGGCCACTAAATCTTTGAACTTACTTGCAGCTGATTTAACATTATTGGGGTCAAATACTGCAAAGGCATTTCCACCTCCGTTGGAACCTCCTTCTCCGTTAACGATCAAAGAAAAACACGGTATATCTGTTCTACTATCACCCACATAAATCATGTTATTAAAAGGGACTCTCCTCTTTTCCTGAAGTTTATACTCATTTACAAAGTAAGGTTTCTTTATGGTGTCTTTGGGTCGAATGCCTTTATTGATTTCGAAAATATAACGGGTTTTTTCAGTAAAAGTAACGGCTCTTTTTATGTACTTATGTTTACTATCCACTAGGTCCAGATCACAAGCATAAATCGCATTGAAATTCTTTGATGCAGAAGTGCCTTCTATAATTTTTTGTAAGCCACCGGATATAATATAGAATTCTAAAGTTATATCGGGATAATCAGCGACTTTATTTTTTAACTTTTCCAAAATTTCTGGGAATCCTTTATAAAATTTATTCGAAATTTTCTTTCCAAATGATAACAAATCCTTATTTTGAATCCCGTCTAGCTTCCCACCTTTCTCGGAATGTTTAAGGAAATTTGCAAGAAATGCATGAGTTGGTTCATATCCTTGATCAACCAAAGATTTTACCTCTACATTCCAAAATTGATTTGTGTCTATCGAATACTGCTCTAACAGTAAGGAGGTACTGTCAGGCATTAAAGTTTCATCGAAGTCAAAAATAAGAGCTATTACTTCCCCCAATGATTGCTCACCATCATTTTTACTTAAAATTTGGGGATTCTTTATTCTTTATATAATCAATTAAATATCCATGAAGATCTTCGGCAATATCATTTTGTTTCACATAGTCACATGTCATTCTGTTTCTCGACATTTTAATCAATCATCTAACTATAGAAACCATATAAATCTATTTAATTATAGTGTAATTATTTAAATAATAGATTTATTGGAGCGAAGATGATATCTCATTTATCAGCCACCTTGCATTATTCATCACCCTATCGATGTTCTCCTTTCCAAGGTTGCTGCCTTTGGCCTTTGCATCATCCAGCCATCCCTTGATATATGCTGCAGAATCTCCCTTGAAATCAAATCCAAAATGTGCACCCACCAGGTAAGTGGACAGTTCGGCTTCACTCTCAGCAAGGCCTCTTGGAAGATCTTTCCTGTAAAGATGCTCCAGCCTTGCATGTGACATCTCATGAATCAGGGTGTGAAGAACATTCTCATCTTCTCCTGGTATTTTCATAACAACAATCTTCTGGCCTTCTCCACTGTGCGCAGTGTATCCCCGGGCACCATTGAAGATCGTATCCTCCTCCACTGTATAGTGCTCTTTCGCAATCTTCTTGAGAGTGCTGTAAAGCTGGGTTGCCCTGATATCCTGCTCAACCGGTTTCATCTTTCCGGGTATTGGTGAGGTCTGGGATATATCGTATACAGTGCCGGTGCTGAAAACATGAGTTACTCCGGTCCGCTCGAGATTGAATTTCTCCCTTACGAGCTGATCTATGGCCTCATCGTCCAGCCCTTCCTTCCTCTTCTTCTCAATGAAATCCTTGACCTTTCCCGGTCCATCTTTCTTTGGGGTCCCCACAGGATAAAGAATGGATATTGACCTTGCATCATCCTTCAGTTCCCTGCCGAAATACTTCCATTCATTTGCTGATCTAACAATGGTTGCGTCCTGGTTCTGCATATAGATCAGCACTGAGTTGAATCCGGAATAATCACCAAGTGTGCCTGAGTACTTCTTCATCTGTAAGAGTAGCCGATCCACACTGGTGATCTTGCTGAGATCTCCAAGCATGTCCCATGCCTGCTTCTCCAGTTGGGACGGTGTTGGTCCTATACTCTTGACCTGTACTTCCCTGGGCTTTCTTTCCGTTTCTATCATTACATGTTTGCTTTCATTTCCTTTCTTCTTTGTTATCCATTTCTGTGTCATCTTTCATTCCTCCTCGTCTCTCTTTTCTATGGGCTCAACCAGGATGGCCTTTCCATCCCTGATCCAGACCTGTTTAGCATACTTCTTTCTCGGTTTAATCCTGTATTTTTCCTCTTCATTTTTCACATTTTTCAATCTCCGGTATTTAAAGCGGGCAAAATTTCGGCCCAACGTCCCCTCCGGAATCATGTGTACATGATAATAGGAGGGCAGCCGCCGCAACATGACATTTTCCTCTAC
>JAJZXP010000395.1 GCA_021806345.1 Thermoplasmata archaeon
TCAAAAATCCTTTCTGTACATTCCATTTTCTTCCCAGTTTTCAAATGAACTTTCGAGGATATGCAAGTTCATATAGGATACATGGTCTCATATACGGGGGGTCATGGATATGAGATTCTAAAATGTACAAATGGGTCGCTCATGGGTCGATGGGTGGTCAATGGTACGATCGATGGTACGGGAATGGGTCGAGTCATGGGTCGATCAAAATGGAAAATGGGTCGAAAAAAATTCATCCCTTTAAAAATAAATATCACTAAATAAATCTACATGCACAGAGTACACAACTCTGTCATACAGAATGCAATATAAGCCCCAATCAACCAGGCAGAATACGCTTGAGAGCTTCCAAGTATTATAAATCTCTGCTGAATTATTATTCATTACACGTCTCGTCAATTAACTTTTCCCACAATTCTGCTGTCTTATCCCAGGAATACTTCTTTGCAACCTCAGTGGATGATGACCACCATCTCACCGGATCGCTCAATATCGAGATGGCAGCATCAGCGAGTGCTTTTCTATCACCGTCCTTAACCTTGATGCCGTTCAATCCATCCTCCACAGTGTCTCTGACTCCTGGTACATCATAAGCAACAGTTGGAGTTCCAGAGGCTGCGGCTTCAAGAATAGAAAGCCCCCATCCTTCGGTAACCGAGGTGTGGACATTCAACCAAGAAGAGGCAACTATACCTGAAAGCTCTTCACTGGAAATTCTTCCTGTGAATTCTACATAATCCTGCATATTCAATTCATTCGCCAGTCTTTTCATACTCCGTTCTTCAGGGCCTGCGCCTATAACAAATAATTTAACATATTCTAATTTTCCAAGTAGGCCCTTCAACAGATATAAGGTTTCCAGGGGTCTCTTGTATCTTCGCATACCGCCGAAATAGACCATGCTCGGGTATTTGGATTTAGCAGCAGGATGGAACAGACCCTTATCGACGCCAGGAGGGATCATTATTATCTCATTCTCCTTTATTCCCAGTTTGAGAAGATCATTCTTGGACGTGGTTGATTCTGTGACAAAAACTGTATCATGATAGATAATAAAGTAGCATCTTTCGATGGCTGTTATGAATTTAGCCATAATAGGGTTCACCTGCCCAGGAAGAGACCTGGCATGGAGATGGCGAAAGAATACGATATTATGTTTATTCAGAATAGTAGAGGAAATCCAGGGCACCGCATGTCCTAGGTCATTCACAACCACGTCGTAATGACACTTTAATAAAAAGATGGGGACAGCTAAATGTGGGCCGATGTTTTTGCCAAAGCGATGAATTTCAATTCCCTGCAAATTTTCCACGGGTCTGCAGCCTTTCCAGCCCCCAGTTAGCAGAATTATTTTATGGCCTTTCTTAGCAAGCCTCGCACAAACTTCATTTATTGTTCTCTCTGCACCACCGGCCTTTGGATTCTGTGGATCGCGGTGTGCAAGCCATAGAATTCTCACATGCTGTAATAGCTGAAGTAGCTATAAACTATTTTTAAAATAGGTTCAAATTTGAATAGTATTGTTATTTAGATAAGGATAAAGATAACATCAAAAAAAGTTGTGATTTTTTGAAACAATTATATTAATTTGAGTATATTATTTATTGAGATTTGGACTAAAGCTGAGGGGACACGGCCTTTATTGGTCAGCTGTAAAAGTGTGTAAAAGTTAAAAGTTTACGGATGTATTTACAGTTTTAGCGATAGACGTTTTACATTGTTTATCTTTTCCTAACATTTTCTGTTTATTAAACTGTTAACTTTAAACAGTTTCAACAGAATTTTAACAACCTTAACTCTTGGTTTTATATGCTTTCCACTCCTTACCTTGTTTTTGATTTTATAGAGGGATTGTTTTGATATACCCTTATTCTTAAGATCTTTAAGCTTTAGTGATAAAATCCAGTTATAGAATGCTCAAAGATTCTCATACTCTAGTAGTCTTCTTCGTTGATTCCGGTTATCTGAGTTTCATCGAGATTGTTCGTCTCCTTTTCAATATATATTTAATCCTATAGGCAATGATGTGTTTTTATATGTAAATCTAATTCTTAAATTCATGCTGAATAAAACTTTGGCCATAGACAATTATTGGATATTCAAAAAAGGTATGGTTCGTCCTTGATGAAACGATTCTCTTAGTGGTCTCGAACCTATTATAATATTCTAACTTTAGGATTTTTAAAGGATGTTTTATCCCGAATAAAGATACGTTATGCAATGATTCAATTGCTTCTCTCTTAAACGAGAAGAGATTAGAATACTTTTGGAGCGCCTCCCAGTCTTCTTTACTATGTATTTCAGCTTCAAGACAATCCAAAGTTTTCATCGTATTCTCAGCATTTAACAAAGCAAACTTTTCGCTACCTTCTATATCCATTTTTAAAATATTCGGTTTAAATTCCCTTTGGAATATCAAGTCATCAAAAGTTATGGTTTCCACATCTATATAAGGCTCATTTCTAAAATCATTAGTTATGATCTTGGACATAACTCCATTTTGATATAATTTAATAATTCTTCCAGATTCTTTATATAATGCTTTATTTATAACATCGACGTTTTTAAGATTGTTCAGTTCGAGATTTTTTTCGAGAATACTTTGATTTTCTGGGTCGGGTTCTATAGCCAGAACTAACCCACCATCACCTACTAGTACTGACGACATAACTGTAAAGATTCCTATATTAGCACCAGCATCTATTACCTTGTCTCCTCTTGTAATTTTTGTCAGCAAATTGGGATATGATTTTTCAACAAAAACTTGGTAGAAAGACGAAAAATCAGAATGCCTCTTTAAAAAGAACTTTAATTCTCGTCCTTTAAATTTCACATTTATGATCATTCCATCTTCGCCTTTGTCTTATTTTACGTCTTAATGGTCTTACTTTCTTTAATCTTTTTCTGATGATACATAGCGTCCGAAATTATGTGTAATTTTAAGATATCTTTCCCTGAACATATCGGTGATCTGATCCTTGCATTTATAATATCCCTTTATCACCCTATTCGGCCATCTCTAATTCAGTTCGGCGACTCTAAGATATATGATCTTCAACGCAGAACTCTCACTCGGAAGTGCGTCAATTACCTTTATCCTCCTCCTTATCTCCTTGTTCATCCTATCTATTATATTGGATGAGTGAAGTGATTAAATCTCTCCATTGCAGAATCCTTTGTGTCTTTTTCATCTCTTAGACGTATCTTTAGTAGCCGAATTATTTCCAGAAACATATCCCAAAATGAATGGAAGACCTCTTATTGCCTCTAGTGGCATGCTTAGAATCCTGTCACCGATAGCATATCCATATCGTGTTCGACCTGAAATATCTGCTAATTGAGAATAAACAGTTTCTCTCAGCATTTTCTGTGTGTAGCCATATTTATAGTATTTGCTAAATACAGCTCTCAGGGTTTCATCACCGTAATGTAAGATTTCAGGTGTTGAAACCATACCGATGTCTTGGGAGATCTTGAAAGCCTCATAGTATATTAATTCAAGATCAAGTCCAACTATGTTGTTGAGGATTTCAGGATTCAGACTTGTTTTGATTTTATTTAGAGACTGAACAATAATATCTCTTTTGTAAAGCCTAGGTATAACACTTTTGTTTTTCACCGGATTCAACTTATTTTTATTTATCACAGCTGCTTTTTTATCAAGGTTTGAAAGCCTTATCAGAAGACCACTTCCAATATCTTTCTCTCCGATGGCTATGATATCTTCGGACATGGCATCTAATTTTTGAAGAAGATTATCAGAGACAAGCCTTGTATCATCAAGCATTAATATTCTCTCCCCAGATGAGGCTAAGGCCGAAATCATCCTGCTCTCGAAACTTTTTGTGTTTTTTCTGATTATTTTAGCATCATATTTTGAAATAATATCGCTAACATAATAATCTTTAGATGAATCATTTACAATAACCTCAAATTCCTGAAATTTATTCCTAAAAATATAAGTTAGACATTCCTCGATGTGCTTATTGCTGATCACGGGTATACATATTGAAAACTTCGGACCCATTTTTCCTGTAACCTTATACGGTACGAGTATAAGAAATGTTTAGCATTTAAAATAAATACAGGTTTTGAATTAAAGATTGTCAATATATGGTTTACGACCCTGATAAAAACTATGCCTCAAATAATTCTATAAATACAAGAATATTTATAATAAATCGTTACACTCCTCTCTCTTCTCCCTATAGATGGTCAAATGATTTGTTATCAATATTTGGTAAAAGGGCGACGCTTGTTAATCTAAATTTTTACCCTGGAAAAATACAGTTTAACGACAGCGGGGTAAATTTTTCAGGAAGATTCGCGAGATTTCCTACGCTGAATCATTTTCTTAGAAGAACGGCTTTTGCAAATTTTAGAAGGTATATTGAGAATGAAACACAAGGCGAAACGAAAGTTATACTGCACTATACTAACCAATTTTCTGGGACATTCCGTATCCCTGAAGTGACAGAAATAGTTAATGTTCAGGATTCCCCTTTTTACACGGAAAATTCATCCATTTTTAATAAAATTTACATGCGGTCTCTTTACAACTCGCTTAAAGAGCAACCATATGTTGTCACAAACACAGAGCACCTTAAGGGCGAGTTGATGAGCTTCGGATTCACAGGTAAAATAACAACCATATACCTGCCATATTCACCAATATTTCGTAAGCTTTCAGTGAGTAAAAAAGAAATTAGGGTGAAACTGGGGCTGCCTTTAGACAAAAAGCTAATACTTTCTGTTTCCTCTGATTCACCGAGGAAGAATCTACCCATGATCAAGGAAGTATCAGAGCACTTGGGCAGCGATTTTCGGCTCATTCGCGTCGGAACTGCTCTCGGTAATAGTATAACATTTGGAGGGATCGACGACGTCACTCTGAATGAGTTATACAACGCATGCGATATTCTTCTATTTCCCTCCCTATATGAAGGGTTCGGTCTTCCCATAGTCGAGGCTTTTGCATCCGGCCTTCCTGTTGTAACATCTGACATACCGACAATAAGGGAAGTTGCAGGAGATGCTGCCATACTGTGCAATCCACATGATGCCGAAGACCTGAAAAATGGGGTGATCCATGCATTATCCAGCGCAGACGATCTTACCGGAAGGGGCATAGAAAGATCCATGAAATTCACCTTTGACCATTTTAAAGAGGAAGTCCTGACAGTCTACGACGGTATAGTTCGATCGGAAGGATTCTGAAGCTCCGGCAAGTTTGTGATCCAGAAATTGAAAAATTATTAAAGAGAGTGAATATTGCAGTGCCCTTATTCACCTAGCTATTAAGTTTGCTTGCTGGGACAGGAGTAGGATGGGGATTATATATTCAGAATGGCATAATTTAAATATTTCAGTAAAAGAATTCATCTCTTGGGCACAGGAAATTTAATATGCATTAGTGTTATGAATAATTAAGTTAGATGAGAAAAACTAGCATACTCTGGTCTGCAATAATATTCTTGCTTCCTCTGCTTACACTCTGGTACCTGGTCCTACATCCGGGGCTGTACGCCTATGCTGACCAGCATTTTCCCTTGTCTACGAAAATACCCGCATCATCGATAATATCCCTGAGTTCTCTCAACGGTTTTTCTTTTGATAGGCTCTTCCTCACATGGCCTTACTACATCTTTTCGATCTTCACCACGAGCATAGCCGTGATCGAAAGACTTTTTCTTTACTACGTATTCCTTGTATACGCATTGCTCTGCTATGCTTTCTCCTCTATAGCTGTTTCTTACTATTCCAACAGGGTGCATCATCTTTCACCCCTGGAAAGGAATGGGGGAAAACTTGCCATACTCATCGTCGCCTATTCAAACCTTTCTGCTCTGAATCTCAATTCAGACGGTGGGGCCTGGGCGGACAGCATTATCCTTATCCTAATTTCAATATCCGTCATCCTGATCCTCAATGATTCAGGGGGCCTGAAGACATACATGGTTATATCAGGCCTGATGCTTCTTTCCATACTACTTGATCCAGACTATGTGCCAATGTTCTGGCTAGCTGTGATACTTGTCACCCTGGCTAAGAGCCTGATGCGTAAGGGGGAACTGAGGAGCATTGCGTATTCTCTTCTTTCGGTTTGCGTGTCCCTCATATCTATTATCTACCTATATCTTCAGGGACTCCTCACCGGTCCCTTAACCTCATCGGCCCTTAGTGCCCTAGGCTACCGAGCCTTTTCCCCCGGAAGCGTGGCATTTTACTCGTCAAACATTAATCCGTATAATGTTCTGATACTGTTCGGACACATATGGTCGACCATAGTCTACGCCCCCCCATCAGTGCTGTTTTACAGGAATATATTCAATCTTCCTGCCTTATATTATCCTGCGCAGGTCATATCTGTTCCCGGACCGTTATACTACTTATGGATTATAGCTCTATCCTCTATTCCTATTTTTGCATTCTCTGCGCTGATATTCAAGTCTACGAGGAAGATTGCCATTCCGGCGTTTGCGCTCTTCATTGTGGCCTACCTTATTACACAGGAATGGAATATTAGGATCATCTATAACGCTCTTCATCTCCTCGTTAACATCCCGGTGTTCGGATCTGCCATCGGGACCTCGTTATCGTTGCCGGGTCACTTCATTAACCTGATTGCCTACGCATACCTCCCCCTTTTTTCACTGGGCGCCCTCACTGTCATATACTATTCCAGCAGGCTGTCTCTCTTCGTGAAAAGGGATCGTGAATCCTCAAGCATAACCTTCTCACTGGATAAAAGGGATCAGATTGACAAAAAAAGGAAAGCTGTTGTCAAGACAGTTATTTCCGTTGTTGTCATATTTATGCTTGTTTCCCTTGCAGGGTGGCAGGCCTTCAGCGGGTCCAACTACCCAATGAGGGGATCCCCTGGTTCATTCCTACCTGGAAACAACGTCGATCCAAAGGGTGTCTTCGCCCCGACAGAGATCAATGCATCTGTAATAAAGGCATACGACATAGCAGTCTCGAATTACAGTGCCGGCTACAACACCATATGGATAGGAGGCCCAAGTGTGAATGAGTTCACCTATTCCGCACCTCCCAACAGTGTTTCTGAGAGTGGTCTTTCGTATCTTGTGCGCAATAACTTGCCCACAGACGTTAAGCCTTATCTGGAAGCCCACAGCGTTAAGTACGTTGTGGTCTCAAGCGCAGATATAAGGAATACGACCCCTAACCCATTCATGGGCTTGGGATTCTATAACTATCTTCAGGCGAATATATTCTTGCAAGAAAGCGGACTCACAGAAATATATTCAGAGGATAATGTTTCTGTATACGAACTTCCGAATGTTTCCGGATCCGTGTACTATTCGAATATTCTTCTCAATACAGCAGGTGTTGGAGCACAATCCGCTGCTTTGTATAAATTATTCAATCTTATAGGGCTTAATGCTTCATTTTCCCCCAGTGGAACCAAAACAGGCTTTGATAACGCTTCTGACGGCATTGATTTGATCGAACCCCCTCAGTTACCGGTATCCTGTGTTTTTACTCCAGCGCTTATTCCTCTTGGTGCTCACACGAACTCGTCCCTTTTTATGATCTATGATAATTCAACGAATTACTCAGGCCAAAGAAGATACTATCAGAACAATTCCTTAGGTCAATATGTATATTATCTGCCTGGAGATTTCACAACCACGGCTTGGAGTGGTAAGACCTCATTCGATTACAATGATGGAACACTTATAGCCTCAGGGAAGAATGCAAGCTTCAGCTTGGGGTACAACGGTTCATTAACAGGACAGCCAGGGGGGTTGAGAATCCTTGATGACAATGGATATTCTGAGTTTACCGTCAGTTTTAGCGCCAATGTGACAAATAACTTCAAAGGCTCTCCTCTAGTAAATATTATTGGAGAATGCTTGAATTCCAGTAGGACTACATATTTTGGTAGCTTTCCTTTCGACGTATCTCACCGTTTAAAAAAATATGAATTCAATGCTACGCTCCCTGAGGGGACATCCTACGTTGGTTTCAGGATCGGATTTTACGGTTTCACGGGAAGCATTGATCTTTCATACGCAAATTTTACCGTTTCCAATGTAGCTGTACCGACTGCAAACACACCTTTTGGAAATTCAGTGCCCCTAAAGAATGCAACATTGTCGCTCCCTAGCGGATTTGAGAAAGCCCTCGTTATTTATTCCGTTGGGAATGATATTGGGCCTTTCGTTGCAATTGTTAGTAAGGATCAAAACCTCAGCTCCTTCAATGGAAATATCCAGGCCGTTATTTTGCTGAAAACCGGGTATATCGGCAACTTATTGGGCAAATATGCGGTTATAAATGAGGGAATTAGCAGGGCAGATCACGTCACTATTGACGGAAAGACCCTTTTTAAATATTTTTCTGGGAATGATGGGTCATATATCTACTCTCTCAATATGGAAGGAAAAGTAGTGATATTATTGCAGAAAAACATTGTGTATGAGTTAGATTCATTCTATATAATAATCATAATCTTATCGTCTTTTTTAGTACTTGCTGGACTCAGACCAAAATATGCTTCCACAATTCTCCATAAGCTAGTAAACAATATGAAGAGTATGAAAATTAGGAAGTCATAGGTAATAGGCCCATTGAATGTAGAATAAAATTACAAGTTAAGGTTTGAACACAATGCAATTTTATGATTGTAAAGTATGATCCGCTTATCTCGAACAGGAACGCCCCGAAGAAGCAATAAACTATTGATTTTGTCAAATATGTGTTCAATGGGAAGAGAACTTACGCATAAAATGGTATGCATGTTAAAAATTATTTTTGGTTTTTTCATAAAAATATGCCTTTCCAGCTATTCCACGAAGAAACCTATTTTCTTCTTTACCAAATGATCCGCTTTCTAAATCTCCTATGTCGTATTTTATTTGGTATGTATTTGCCTTTCCGGAATTAATTCTGTAAGACAAATCAATGTCTTCATTATCATTAATATAAGTCTCATCGTACAACAGACTTTCATCATCTTGAATGAAACTGCCAGAGAAAATTCCAAAGCTACTAATAAGCAAAAACTCATGAGAATTTTTAACAGGTCTTATGAGGACGAGTCTAACAATTTTCTTCACTATGCCGGAACCAGCATAAAAATCCGAAACTATTTCGATTTTTGGTATAATACTTTTTTTAATTCTTCTAAGTAGACGAAATTTACCTCTGAACAGATTAACAAATAGATAAAAGATCGTCGGTATTCCCACATAGCATTCTACTGAAAATCTCTGCTCTGGAGAAACCGCATAGACGACATCTACATCCGTAGGAACATTGCTGAGCTCGCTTCTTAATTTTTTAATGTCGTCAACCTTGTACATGTCATCATTCGACACCACGATCCACTTGGGATTGTATTCTATCGCCTTCTTTATTCCGACATTGCAGTTGTGTGCATAGTTGAAATACGGATCTGGAATCTCACCACTTTCGACAAATATCATGTGAAGGCCTTTGAATATATTCTCCCTGCACTCCCTTGCATATTTTCCATTGAAGTCTGCCGTTGGTATTACCACAATAATTTCATTATCTCCTTTAACCTCATGTATATTAGCCACGCCCTTCGGTCTCTCCCTCATCCATCGGATCAATTGCTCCCTGTTCTCAAAGCTTTTGTAGAATTCCATAATTTTTTTTGGATCATTGCTTGTAAAGTAGTTGTTTCGGTAATCGACGAGACTGAAGAACAGAGGGACTTTAGAATATGTAACTGGACATTTTTTTCTGCTATTTGCTACCTTCATTCTGATCAGCTTGAACTAAGGATGGTTTATTCTTGTATACTTATTAATATTCTCATGATAATGATCTATAGTCTTCCTTAGAGCGTCCTCAAAATTATTTCTTGGAGACCATCCTAACTCTTTTCGAATCTTCTCTGGACTCAATGCGTATCTCTTGTCATGTCCTGGCCTATCGGAAACATGTTCGATCAGGTTACCCGGTGCATCGAGAATGCTCAGAATCTTGTTAACAACTTCAATATTGCTCCTTTCGTTTTCTGAACTTACAATATAGGTTTCACCTATTCGACCATTGTGAATGATCAAGTCGAGGGCTATGCAATGGTCCTCCACGTATATCCAGTCTCTGACCTGTTCCCCACTGCCGTATATTGGTATTCTTCGGTTTGAGAGGACATTGAGGATCGTTTTTGGAATGAGCTTCTCTGGATGCTGGTTAGGTCCAAAATTGTTGCTGCAGTTTGATATTGTTGCCTTTATTCCGTAAGTATTTGTGTAAGCCCTGATAAGATGATCTGCAGCTGCCTTGGTTGAGGAATATGGGTTTCTAGGATTGTAGCAAGAATTTTCATCAAAACGGTCATGAGAATCGAGTGGCAGGGAGCCGTAGACTTCATCCGTGGAGACCTGGTGAAATCTCTTATCGTACTTTCGTACCAGTTCAAGTATATTGAATATGCCCATGTAATTGGATTTGAGGAATTCCTCTGGAGAGGCTATGGAATTATCAACATGTGATTCAGCTGCGAAATTTATTATAGTATCTGAAGAAGCTATGAGTTCTTCCATTACCTTCTTATCATTTATGTCAGCCTTCACAAACCTATAATTCCTGTTATCAGGTTCGCTGATGTTATCAAAGTTTGCTGCATAAGTCACCTTGTCGACATTAACAATATAGTCATCAGGATGATTGGAGAGCCAGTAATTGATGAAATTTGATCCTATGAATCCCAACCCGCCGGTAACCAGAAGTTTCATTCCCTGATCATCCCCATTTCTTCCTTATATTTTTCAAAAGGCATAAGCTTTCTGTCCTTATCGGAAATTATTGGAGGGATTTCAGGCCATTCTATTCCGATATCCGGATCATTCCACACTATTCCGGAATCATAGTCCTTGTTGTATTCGTTTGTGACCTTGTACATCACATGAGAATCTTCAAGGGCCATGAAACCGTGGCCGAATCCTGGTGGAATCCATAAGGAGCTGTGATTATCCTCCGAGAGGTTAGCGGAAACGTATTTACCGAATGTCTCTGAATTAATACGCAGGTCAACTGCAACATCGAATATGCTGCCTGTAATCACGGAAACAAGCTTCCCCTGCTCGTAAGGGTGCTTCTGGAAGTGCAACCCCCTCACGGTTCCTCTCTTAGAGAAAGAGAGATTGTCTTGAAAAAATTTAAGATTTATTCCATTCTCGCTGAAAGACGAGGATTTGAACATCTCTAAAAAATATCCCCTTGAATCAATGTACGATACCGGTTCAATTAAAATAACATCGGGAATGTTCAGTTTGATGAAGCTGAAGGGCATAAGAGTGTATGACTCGAGGTATAATTAACATTACGAGTCACCTAAGATTTTCCTGAACGATCTCATGTTTGCGTCTATGCCGTAGAAGTCAAAATCGATGATTCTTTTTGCCTTTGAGATATCAAGGGACGAGTCATAGGGGCGAAGAGCTTTCATGTTGGGTAACTTTTGTGCTTTCACAATTAGGTCCGAATTAAAATTGAATGTCGTGGCGATAGTTTTGGCCAGATCGAATCTCGATATCCTCTCTCCCGCGATGTTCAGTATACCGGAGATGTTTTTATCGTGTTCGATTAAATATTTTACAGAACGCGCAAGCAACTCGGAAGTTATTGGGGAATAGTATTCCTCAATGACATTTACTGTTTTTCCCGCATTGAGGTTGTCGTAAACAAACCTTGGGAAATTCTTTCCATACCCATATACTCCGGAGGTTCGGATCACGAGCGTTGACGGAAGAGACAGGGCATAAGCATCACCTATTGATTTTGAAAATCCGTAATAGTTTATTGGATCAGGGACAGAATCCTCAGAATACTGGCCTTTATTCCCGCTGAACACATAGTCGGTGGAAAAATGAATGAATTTTGAGGAGTATTCCCTACAGAGTGATGCGATATTCATCACGCCCATGGAGTTCGCGGCAAATGCCCTCTCCTTTTCCGATTCGCATGCATCTACATTTGTGAATGCAGAGGCATTTATGACGATCTCAGGTCTTTCCGATTCAAAGATTTCCCTCAATTCCTTAAGATTCGTGACATCTGCGGTTCTATTGTCTGAAGAATGACTGTAAGGAATGGCTTCAGGGAATACAGAGGAAAGACTCTTCCCTAACTGACCGGACCCACCAAAAATAATCAGCGAAGTCAAAGTTCCACCGACGAATCTCTTCCAAGTATAAGGCGGATAACCTTTTTTGGATCCTTTCCGACTGCGACTCTTGCATTGGGTCCTATTATGCTCTTTCTGATCGTAGCTGAAGAACTGAGATCGACTGCTGCACCGTCCATGAGTATTGAATCTTCTATATCAGCATTATTGACCTTACAGCCTGCGCCTATGCTTGTGAAAGGCCCAATGTAACAGTTGTTGATCACCGCATTTGGACCTACGTAACATGGGCCGAGGATTGTGGAATTCTCATCAACACTGGCAGAGGGATCGACAAAAACGCGACCTGAAATATTCCTCCTTACCAATGAAGGATTATTGGGTATCTTGTCCAGAACGAGACGGTTGCACTCAAGGAAATCGTCCACGGTTCCAGTATCCTTGAACCAGCCGGTTACGATGGAATATCCTATTCTCTTTCTGTGGTCGATCATATCCTGGTATGCCTCGGTGATCTCGTATTCACCCCTCCAGGATGGTTTGAGTCTGGAGATTACGTCGAATATCTCGGGTTTGAGAAAATATACCCCAGCTATGGCAAGATCTGACTTAGGTTCTTTCGGCTTCTCTAGAAGTTTTACAATCTTACCATCCCGGACCTCCGCTATACCGAACTGGGAAGGATTCTTGACTTTCACAAGGGCAAGCATGCCGTCCATTTCGTCAGAACTATAAGCGTTATAAAGGGAGGATATTCCATCATTCAGGTAGTTGTCGCCCAGGAATACTATGAAATCATCGTCTCCTACAAATTCTTTCGTGAGGCCGATGGCATGAGCAATTCCCATAGGCTTCTCCTGATAGGTATAACTTATATTTACTCCCCACTTTTCTCCGTTCCCATAATAGCTTTTTACCTCTTTACCGCCTACAGAGCCGATGACAATGTTAATGTCCTTAATGCCCACATCTATTAGATTTTCAAGGGCATATTCACTTATCGGTTTTCCAGCTATTGGTAAGAGTTGCTTAACATCTGTATATGTGAATGGCCTCAGACGAGTTCCAGAACCACCATGAAGAATTACACCTTTCATCTTTACGTGATAAATAGTGTTTAATTAAACTATCACTTCACATTACTTAAGGGATTATGAATTACCCTTGGTTTTCGTAAAATCCATTTTCTGTCCTAATTTCTTGGAGAGACCGTCAATTACGCTGGTAATCAATGTTCTGGAATATCTAACGATTCCATCATGGAGTATAGACGAAAGGGTCCAGTATGCAATTTGACTCATATAACTAGTTATGGGTATTTTTCGCTCCATAAGTAATACAGTTGAATTTCTAATGATATAATATATTCTAAATTGTGGTTCGTAGGCTAACCTTCCTAATTTTATACCTAATCTGTGGTCAATTAGATACCCATCAGCTAGGACTATTTTGTATCCTCGCTTTCTGACTTCATAGTCAAAATCGAAGTCCACTTGATCCATGAAAAATTCTTCTCTAAATTTCAAATTACTAAAGACTTCCACTCGTACGAGGTTTCCACTCGTGATCACATACTTGATTTCTCTGTAATTGATTGTCTTTTTAGTTTTATTTGCTCCAAGAGCTATTATGCCTATCCTATGGAATTTCCCGTTTGCTTCTTCAATAATATCCTTAAGTTTTTTCTCAAGAAGAATAGTATCCTGATCCAGAGTTAATATATAATCCACTTTGAAATTGTTCTTTATATAATCTACTCCGTAGTTTAAGGCACCAGCTATTCCCAAATTACGCGAGAGTTCTAATATTCTAAGACTTTTCTCATTAAAGTTATTTTTTATTAGACTAATAAAACTTCTGTCGCTTGAATGATTATCTACAATCACTACTTGATTTACAACCATATGAACAGCTTCCAAAGATAAAAAAAACCTTTCATCTGGATTAAATGTCACGATTAACGCTATAATGCAAGCTTTTTTTTCGGCCATATTATCTTTAACCCACAGGTTCTCCATTCTACAGTCTTTTCCTTTTGTCAGCTCTAATTCGCAATATGCCTTTTATTTCAGATGTTCGCAATTTTGTATAGAGCGATTTCTGCAATTGACCGAAACTAATAAAAACTTCGTTCTCATCAGGCCAACCGTGAATATACCAAAAGAGACAAAATTGAGTTTGAAAGCAAAAGAAGAGATTGCTAAAATTGTAATAGCTGATGCACTTTATAACTTTTCAAGACCAACTGTAGTCTGGAGTACGGGCAAGGATAGTACTGTGGTCCTGCATATGGTGAAGGATGTTGTTGATAAACTTAATTTAAAGATGCCCACTGCCTTGTTCGTTGACCATGGGGATCATTACAAGGAGACTTTACAAATGCTTGAAGATATTGGAAGAAGCTGGAAATTAAATATAGTCATAGCGAGAAACGAAGACGTCTTAAGGAATGTTAAAAATGGAGTGGTTACTGTTTCTGATTTGTCAGAAGAAAATCAAGGGGAAGTTAGGAGAATTGGTTTTAATAAAGGAAGTTTTGAATATTCTCTCGAATCTGATGTTGGAAATCACTTATTGAAGACTGTTGCTTTAAACTCCGCCATTTTACAGTATAGATTTGACGCTTTGTTCACTGGAATAAGGTGGGATGAAAATCCTGCACGAGGCAATGAGGTTTTCATTTCTCAGAGAGATGAACCGCCACATTTCAGAATCCAGCCTATTTTGCCTTTTCTTGAAAGAGATGTCTGGAACTATATGTTAGCAAATAAATTGCCTGTTCACCCGAAGTACAGAGAGGGTTATAGATCGATCGACGGGGTAAGAGATTCGAAGAAGGTTTCTGATGAACCCGCTTGGGAGCAGGATATGGAACATACTAGGGAAAGAGAAGGAAGATCACAAGATAAAGAAGGAATGATGGAGAGACTCAGACAATTAGGATACATGTAAGTATGGTCATTAAAAAACCTAATATCGTACTTGTTGTGTTCGATACTTTGAGGTGGGATTATTTTCAGAGGTTTATGCAAAATGACCCTTTATTCAGTGAACAACTTAAAGATTTTGTAAATTTCGATATGTCGTTTTCGCCCAGTTCTTGGACACTTCCATCTCATCTATCTCTCTTTACTGGACTATATCCATCAGAACATCGTGTTCATGAGGATCCCAATTCAGAATTAGGAGAAGTCTTTCAAAAAGCAACAGGTTATTCGGGTGATTTTTTGACTCGAATCGCCTCAAAATGGGGTTACAAGACCATTGGAATTTCTGCTAATCCCATGATTTCCGGTTTGACGGGTTTCGAAGAAAAGTTTGATGAATTTTATAATGTTGATTTAGGTAAATTATCTGGTATTAGTAACACGAATATCACTAACCAAAAATTCAGGAGAATTAAATATCTCGCTTCAAGAGTGATTGCAACAGCCAGGGGTTATCCCAAAAATAAGGGATACAAAATAATTTTAACATTACTAAGCAGGTTCATATCAAAGGATCAAACCTTTGTGTTCATGAATTTCATGGAGATGCACGATCCGTATAGAAAAACTATTTGGACTGACGATAATATCAATATACTGAATGATTTTTTTGAAATCCGGCCTCTAAATTATAATCAAATAAAAAAATTGAGATTTGAATATTACAACCAGATTGAAAAAGTCAGGGAGTCTATTTTGCGTATTATTGGTATGTTGAAGAATTTTAAAAAATTTGATGAAACATTAGTAATATTTACCTCGGATCACGGCCAGGGTCTGAAGGAGAATGGTTATTATGGACACGGAACATTTCTCTATGATGAATTGATTCATATTCCTTTGTTGATCAAGTTTCCTTATACTTATCCCAAAGAAATTAATTTCAAGTCTTGTGTTAACCTGGTCGATTTGCATAGTTTTTTGCGAGCAGTAATCACTGAAGAAAATAATCCATATCAATATCTTAGAAGAGATAGAACTTACAGCGAAGCTTTCGGATTGCAGTATTCAAAATCCTCACTGGCGAAGTATTTATCAGAAAACAACAGAAAACAAATATATGAGAAATCGAATGTTGGTAGGAAAGTCATAATAAAGGGTGGATACAAGTTATGTTTAAATGCAAAATCAGAAGTTGAAGAATTTTATACATATTCAAATGGTACAAATCAAAATGCCGATTCTAACTATATAAATGATCTACTTTTTGATCTTAAAATATTTAACACAGATAAATGTTTTATAATTAATGATAATGACATAAAAAGGAGGATCCAGGTGGCGAAGGTTGACCAAAAAATATAGGATAGCATTTGTTTTTATCGTTGAGAGTGGTGATTTAGAGAATAAAGCCATTTTGTTAGGTGAGAGCCTTCGCAAATTCTTCCCCAGTATGACTGAGGTACCTATCTATGCAGTAAGGCCTAGGAAAGGCAAAGAGATTAGCGAAAATACAAAAAGTAGGTTTAAGAGCCTTGAGATAACGTATGTATACAATCCGGTAAATGTTGTTTGGCGTAATCTTCCGTTTGCAAACCAAGCATATGGTTCAGCCCTAATAGAAGATAAATTAAAGGATGACGCTGAGATACTTGTTTATCTCGATGCAGATATAGTTTGCCTGAAGAGTCCGGAAAAGTTATATATGCACGATGATATTAAAGTTTTAGTTACACCCATCGACGTCTTTCAAGAGAGGGGTGCGGTAAAATATGGTGCAGACTTACCGATAAACTTTAAGTTTGCATATGAGTTAGACAGGGTGGAAGTAAAAAACCTGTGGTCAGTGTTTACAAAGATCGATAAAATTGAAATATACCCATGTTTTAATTCCGGCCTTATTGCTGTTCGGCCAGAAATCGGAATATTTAGAAAATGGAAGGAAATGTTTGAGATTAGTGCTAGGAAAGGCTATTTTGGAATAGTGAATCCTTTTTCAGGGGCATTTTTCTTTACTGATCAGGTGTTTTTATCTTCTACCATCGTATCAATGCTGAAAAAAGAGGAAATAGGGGTTTTGGAGGATGGATATAACTTTCCTCTTAATTTGGCGCAGAGAATTTATGACAGCAAGGGGAAAATTGATTTTAAGGAAATTACATTTTTACATCATCATCATTCTTTCTACGATATGAAATGGACGGAATTTTTTAACTTTGATGATGCAAATGTTTCCTGGTTATTCTCTAAATTGCCATTGCTTAAGGATCAACACACGGCAGTTTATAGACGCAAAGCTGAATACATCAGGCAATATATATCATATTGTTACTGGAGAGTAAAGCTGATGTTTAGGGTCTTGAACCTAAGTATCAGCCAATTAGCATGAGTAGGGTCATGCTACAATTTTCGGAATCTTCCAAAACAGGTGACCTTAAATCTCTTGATTTATGTAACTATACACGGACTTGACTCTTAATAATTTGTTTTATCTTATCGGATATCATATCAACATTTTTTACCCTACTGTCAGTGTACAACGGTAAGCACAATACCATCTCTGAGATGTCTTGAGCGTTTACAACTAATTTACCTGAACTCCTCCCAATTTAACCCATAGGTATCATGTCACTGAATAGATCAACAATCTTTTCAACCTTTTTTGGAACTGCAGCAAAGTATTCTGCACCGTTCTTCTGAACAATCCTCTCCATCTTTGACAGTTCGAAGATGATCTCGTTGACAGACATCTTTCCAAGTAAATTATGATCCTTCAGCACCTTCAGTATTTCTATTACAGCCAAGAAATATTGGAAACGCAACAAATAATTCAATCTCAGAATCTAAAATACTTTTAAGATTTACCATAAGTGTAAGAAGATATCTCTCTACACCTCCAATCTCAGTCAAGGGATTTCCGAATGTCACATACAGTATTCTTTTAGCAGCCATTAAGCGTTTCCTGCCATAAAGGATTTGATATGATCAGTAACATAAGTTACATCAATTTCACTCAATCTGTTATGAAGTGGCAACCTCAGTAACCTTGACGATTCCCTAGTTGTGAATCTGTCTTCTCCTATGAATGCAGATACCTTTGAACCATAAGGGGATGAATGAAGCGGAACATAGTGCGTAGCTGTTTGTATGCCTTTGTCGTATAGATATTTCTGTAATCTATCTCTACTCTTTGAATCTTTCAATCTAATGTGGAATATGTGTCCATTATGCTGACAGTGGGTTGGTATACTAGGCAGATCTATGCCATCTAAATCTGCAAGGTTCCCGAAATACAGATTCCAGAGATTAATACGGTCTTTGATTACTTTCTCTCCGTTAAGCAACTGACTATAAAGAAACGAAGCAGTTATTTCATTCATAAGGAAGCTTGAACCGCTATCTTGCCATGTATACTTATCTACTTCCCCTCTCATGAATTTTTTTCTGTCTGTACCTTTTTCCATTATTATATCTGCTCTGGACAAGTAATTAGGATTATTAAGAAGCAAAGAACCACCCTCACCACACTGGATATTTTTTTGTTTCGTGAAAGCTTAAACAACCGAAATCCCCAATGGACCCTAATGGCTTTCCATTATATGAGGCAAAAATACCCTGAGCAGCATCCTCAACAACAATGATGCCGTATTCCTTGGAGATTTTCATTATCTTATCCATCTCGCATGAAACACCCGCATAATGTACAGGGACAATGACTTTTGTTTTCTCGGTTATTGCATCTTCTATTAGTTCCTCGTTTATGTTTAATGTATCGGATCTAATATCAACGAAGTTAATTTTCGCCCCGCGAAGAAGGAATGCGTTGGCAGTGGAAGAAAAAGTAAAACTTGGCATTATAACCTCATCGCCAGGCGCGATTTTCGACAAAAGTGCAGACATTTCAAGAGCATGGGTACCTGATGGAACGAGATATGCTTTTTCAGAACCCGTAATTTTTTGAATTAAATCGGAGGCTAGCTTTGAGTACGGGCCATCTCCGGAGAACTTATTACTTTTTATGACTTCTTCAATTCCTTTTAATTCATTGCCCACTAAAAGTGGTTCATTAAACTTGATCATCCTTCATGTAATCGATATCATTGATTTAATGCTAATGGGACACTAGATGAAATATAAATATCATTATTTGTTGCCTATATCATGTATGAAGCGGGTGAAGTGATACGTGGTGTGCTCCCTTTGTTATTTGTACAGTTATAAGAGAGATAATATACTAGGAAATAGATATAAGGGGGAGTCCAGAGGCACGCCGAGGAATAAATATGTCTAGTCAGTGTAAGTCTGATAGCAGGAATTTGCAATACGCCTGCTTAGCGAAGCATACATGCGTACCGGCGACGATACGTTTGAAGTTATGCTATCCGCAAAATCCCAGGCAGCAGCGAAAGCGAATGGAATATAGCACCGTGAGCTCCAACTGGAAGGGTCGATCTTGTCTCTTGAAAGAGAAGACTGCCATTGATGCAGGTGAGAATTGCAATACTGCATCAGCCTTCCCGGTGTCCTGCCAGCTGCATGGAAT
>JAJZXP010000077.1 GCA_021806345.1 Thermoplasmata archaeon
GGAGGCCAGGTGGCCTGAACCATCCCTGCTGAATGCTATTCTCCCGGAACCTGATGTCCTGGTCATGAAAATCGGCATTCCTGCAATCATTCTGGAAAAAGCTCCAGAAAGGGGCTTTATTTCAATGGAAACATTGGGATCCTTCCAGAGCAATATATGATGCTCAAAATATACAGGCATATGGGAAACTTCCACATGAAGCACCGGTACCAGTTCTCCCTGAATGTGATATGTCACTCCCGCATAAGATTCGTTTTCTATCTTAGTGTCTAACAATTTCGGTACTGCCATAATGTTATTACCAATTATATAAACCTGAGAATTAGTATTAAACTTTTGGTTCTATGAAGTTTCACGCTTATAGAAAACACCTTTACCCAACGCTTGTTTGTGAAACTAAGTAAAAAATCTGAAAATAATTATTATTCACGTGTTTGACCCATCTTGAAATCAACACGGAAAAAGTAAAAGTTTTGTTAAAAAAATTATGTCACAACAAATTTTTTCTCCTTAGAATAAAAATAGTTGCAATCGACACGACTCCAGCAATGGCAGCCCCATATTCAAGATTGTTCAGTTGATTTACTGAAATGTTTCCTGAATTGAAATTGCTTCCTCCCCCCTGAGATCCGGAGTATGTAAAATAGACAACCCCTATGACTGCAGTAGAACCATCTACCTTAACATTGCCCGTTTTAAAATCTGGAAGATAATTTGAAATTTTGCCAGAAATAGTATAGTTGTAGGTGCCGTTTGGCAGCCATATGTTTAGAATTGCAGAACTGCTGGATGAGAAAATGGTATTGTTTATGTTTATAGACCATGTTGTGCCAGCAGGAAGCCCACTTTCGGCAATTTTAATGTTATAAAGTGGCAATGAACCCTCTTCTTCATAGTTCTGATAAAATTTCTGAGTCGGGCTTTGGTAGAAATATGATAACACGTTAGTGTTTTGATTCCACTCATAAAACTGATCCAAAGTCAGCCCTGTATAAACACCCTGATATCCGTTAGCAACCTGTATTATCCATTGTTGAGATGAACTGGCCTGAATTGAAAAATTCGTGAACGGATTGACTGCAATCTCATTCATTCCACCAGTTCCAACATCCATTCCCCCTAAAATAAATGGAGAAGTTGTAAGAACTGCCCTGTTAACTCCATTCTCAGTTGCCCATGTATTTGCGTAATTACCATAGTCGTGAAGATAACTTACAGTATCGTTGGAAAAGTCGTATTTTAGGAATACGTCAAGCCTAAAATTTGAATTGCCTCCAGATTGCTCTTGGAACCAGATTTCACCTGATGTGGAATTAACCATTATATCCGGGACTCCATTATCAAATTGTGCACCAGGGATACTTATTATCTGGGAAGAACCAATTTTCCCGTCCATAGTATTGACGTGAAGAATTTGTACACTGCTTCCAACCAGCCCTCCTGCTGCAACGTTCACATATATTCCAAATTGAGGTATCCAGAACATATTATTTGCTTCAAAAAATGGCAGTGAAACCATTGAGACATTTTGCCCTGTTGTAAGATTTATCACATACATTTCACCCGATTCTATGAATGCGACAAAATTATGACCAAGATAATCCGCTTGCGCACCATAATAAACTGCACTGGAGTAAGGTGCCCAGTTCAATGTAGTCACTTTCCCACTCTGCGTATTAACTGTCTCAAAAGTGATATTCTGATTAGATGAATTATATCCCCAGAAAAAAGCAGTTTCCCTGTGTGTTATAAGTGAATTTGATCCCTCAATGGAGAATAAGTTGTAAATCATGTTATAAAAGGCTATATCCTCCTGAAATAGTGAAACGTGGGCTATTCCGTGCCAAGTCTTGTTCTGGAGGAAATATTCACCGAAGCACGCGGAAGAATTAACATAGAAAACAGCACTGTTATTCCAACTGCTTACCGGTGATTGTTCTCTAAGCCCAGCACCTGAAAACATTAAATTTGAATAAGGTGCATAGCCTGGTAAGGAGTAATTGTTCCAGAGCCAGTTGAGACTATTGTTGGTTAAAGAAGGATTTGGATTTGCAGTTGAATTCAAGTGCACATTATTATTAAAAGAAGGTAGGGCTGAGAACATGGCAAATGGCGATACAACTACGACAATTGCTATTGCAAAAATAGTATAACTTTTCAAATTAAAAACACCCTTATGAAATATTGTTTTAATGAAAAATCTTTTGAATCAACAGCATTCTCTGATTTTAACTTATTAAAACCCATATTATTCTAAAAGGATATAATTGTATATTAAGGTTCCCCTACGTACCAGTGAAGTCCTCATTGATACCATTTGTGTTGAAAATGAATGTGCGTAGGTATTATTACTCCAGTATCTCAATAATAAATGAATAATAAGCATTCAAAGTAAAATTGTCAAAATCAATTAGTTCAAAGAAATTCCATCTTTTGCATGAACCTCCCTTAAATTAATATTTTTTCAACCTCAGGGTGGGCATACATATTTCTTAATGAAAAATGTTTAAAAAATTGCATCATTCATTGTTAAAATCATTAATCACGGCCATAAAGCTGGAGTAAACTTTAAAATATATCAACTAAAAAGATTATAGTGCATTATACGCCAATCAGCCTCTTCATATAAACTGCGGAATACTCAATCTTCTTTCTAATCGGGTAATACCCGCATGACCACATATGGAAGAAATTTGAATCCAATCCAACTCTGTCGTTAGCCCATAATGAGATTTCAAAAAGCCTCCCCATAAGTTCTTTCTCCATGGAAGGAAACCATTTTTTCATCAGATTAAGAGAATAAATAGATTTATCAAATTTTTCCTTCCTGTTACGCCTGGATGCAGATTTATCAGATATGTGATAAAAATTTAATGGCTCCTCCAATTTCAACATTTTCTTTCCAGTATTTCTTGCTGAATAGTAGGTAAGAGTGTCGGGCATCATATTTATGAGACCATAATAGTCAGGGTTCAATATTTCCTTTCTTGTGCTGATGCTAGTAAGGTTAAAATCCATGGCAAAGTATTTGTTTTTTATTCCTTCTGCTCTGTTTACAATATATACAACCTCTTTGTCTTCATCAAATATCTTTTTAATTTTCTCCAGTTTGCCGGGAAAAAAGTAATCATCGGAATCGTGAAAACAGATATATTTACCTTCTGCAGCCTCTATCCCGTTTTTAACCTCAAGAAATTCATCCTTTCCACCTTCGGAATATACTACCTTGTACAGACCTTGGTTTTCCGATTCTACCTTATTAAAGAACTCATTTCTGGAGTTGGTGGAAATAATTACCTCAAAATTAATTTTGTTCATTGAATCGATTTTATCAAATGTGCTTTTAATTTTTTCCCAGTATAGTGGTACATCATTATGACATGTCAGGATTACGGAAATATCTCTCATAAGTAGGGTATTATAGTTATGTGCCTTAAAATTTTTTTCTCCTTTTGAATTGGCAATAATTTATACCAAATTCTAATTTACCATGGATTAAGATGAAAATGGTCGTTGATGGTGCGGAAAGGAAACTCAAGTCCGTCTGGTATGAAAACGGAAAAGTGAGAATGATTGAGCAGAGGAAACTTCCTGATATTGTTGAGATTTTTGAAGCG
>JAJZXP010000369.1 GCA_021806345.1 Thermoplasmata archaeon
TTGAACTACGCTTTTCAAGTCAGATGGTTTCATTTTCATATTTGGATAAGAACTGCAATGTAATTAAGAATATCGAATTATTTTCTGAAGTTGGGCCCAATAACCACATTCGCCTGAATTATAAATAGCATCACATTTGCACCAACAACTTTGCTCATATAGACAAAACGGTTTATTATTCTTGCAGTATCCGTTTTCTATCTGTATGCAACAACTTGGGAACTTTATTTATCTTTTGCAAATTCCCTTTTTTGCCCACTTTTTCTGGAAAGAGTGTGATTGCAGGAAATCCTCCCAATTTGAGATCTGGCTTAATGGTCAGCAGATCTCCGAGAACCCACGTCCGATTGTTGTTATAATCGCGGAAACTATAACACAAAAATTTTTCGAAGAATTTGCTATTCCCAAGCGAGAAAGAGAATACTCTCTATTTCTTGAAGAACGCCGGATAGATGACCGTAAAGTCCTTTCATATATTTCATCTGCTCATCTGACAGAGACTTTTCTTGCTTGTACAGAAGGTTATGCTCTGACTTTGTAAAAAACTCATTGGTAAGACTGGATATCTCTGCCTCAGCTTTAAGCATAGTTTCGAATTTTTTGGAATAGATGTCTTCAACCCAAGATTCCCAATTTTCTCCTGACCCCAAGTGAAGCACCACTATGGTGTCTGCTTAGTGTTGACAGGTTGAATATGGGTGGACGATAAAAAAGTAGATGGGGGAAATCGTTCCGTATCAATTCTTACATTAAATTTTTCACTACGTTTGATCACTTTACTCTTGACCAATTCGCTCAATTTATCCTCTACGATTTTCACTTTTTTCTCCGGCTTCAAAGATGCTTCATCGACATCAATAACCCCTATGACTTTAGCGTTATATGAGAAGACTATTCTTCCGGCCACTGATTTCATATTTATTGTTTTGTCAGTCATAAGTTTCCCCCTGCACTCACGAGTTACTTATCTTGTCAAGCTAATTTAATATATAATCGATTTGCACTGACTCTTACTTGAAAAAGCAGGATGCGGAGGGCCGGATTCGAACCGGCGAACCCCTACGGGAATGAACCCTGAATCCATCGCCTTTAACCTAGCTCGACAACCTCCGCTTGCCCCCAGATTAAATGATACAATAAGAATTTTAGGATACTCTGTCTTTGCCTAATTTTATATTATTCGCTTAACCTCTTTTCTTTTAATATCCAATCAGCAAACGATTAATATATTATGGCAATTTGGGCATATGTTTGAATCATTTTTTGAGAATCTTGGTAGGAAAGTCTCAAAAAACAGTGGAAAAATAATTGTGATATGGGTTATTCTAATAGTGCTTATGGGATTCGGAGCACTACAGGTATTCAGTCACACAAATTTCAACATTAACAACGGTTTCTCATCATCAAATACTATGGCTCAAAATGCACAGAATGAAATTTCAAAATACTTTCCCAGTGCCAATTTATCCACTTCAGGTACTTCGTCAAGTCTCATAATTGTAACTCAGAATATTTCCACCAATACAGTTTCCGGTTACACAAATCTGGTAAAATTCCAGAGTGATATGACAAATTATCTGAAAACCACTCCGAATTATACAGGAACGACCAGTTTGGAAAATATTCAATTGCAGGCATTGACAAATTATACGTTTGGAATGTATCAATTGCAACAGGGGAATGGAAAGTTCGTAAACGAGGTCAGTTTACTAGAAACAGGTGAAAACGCTTCATCGCAGGTATTTATAACATTGGAGGAGGTCTACGCTGGAACAATGTTAAACGCAGTATCCCACGGAGAAAACCTATCTCAAGCAGAGAAAATTGCATATTCCACAACATTGAATATAATTAAATCAGAAAATAATTCAGTGCTTGAAACCCCCCAAACATACTTCCTCAACAATGTTTCAAATTATAATAACAATACGCTAAAGTCGGCAAATGAAGTATTTCAAACTGTTCAACACGCATCTGTTCTAATTGCTCTCAACACAAGTTTTAATCGGGAATTATCAACTGCAGAGAGTAAAAATAGTTTGCTTCAGTTTTTAAGCCTTGCAGATCCTACACTGGAAGCGCAGAATCTTACCAACTGGATCAGCAATTACGCTGATTCAAACATCAACGAATCGCTAACGATTTTCAAAGGCGAGGTGGGTGCAGGATTGAATAAAACCTGTGTATTGGTTCAATCGGATAACACAACTCTGAGAAAATTGTTCAGCCAGACTTACAATCTTTCACAACCAATAAATTCCCTACAAAATACTGTTTTATCCATACAACTCACAGCTAATGCATCAATGAAAGAATTTAATGGAAATCCTTTATTTTTCTCAAATTCTAATCACGTTTATCCATATATTTATCAGTTATACAACTACACAACAGATCAAAAAAGTTCCAGCAATTCCACCCTGAAGAATTTCACGATGAATTATCTGGATTCACATTCCCTGATTCAAATGCCAATTCAACCAACATCCTATCTTTATCATAACTTTGTGGGATACGATCAGAGTACATCCATTTTCATTTTTGAATTCAATGGCAACTATTCCATTGCCGTAAGTAATCACCTTCAGTATATAGCAAATAATTATACCAGCTCGGTTACAGGGAGTAAGATCCTTATAGCCGGTACTCAACAGATGGCTACCCAGCTGGCAAGTGAAATTACGTCTGGACTTGTAAAGGCACTGGGAGCAGGAATATTATTATCTATCCTTATAGTTGGTGTTTTCTTCAGGTCCTTAAAAGCTGCCTTTATGCCAATATTTATGTTTCTGGTCTCAACTATCGTTTCCCTCGGAATCATAGGGTATCTGTATACGTACATACTGCATTCGGAGGTATCGTTTATAACTCCAACTCTGTTACTGATCTTTATACTCGGATTGAGCAGCGATTATACCGTATACATAATGGCAAGGTACAGACAGGAATTAAGGAAAAAGACTGAACATCCTACGGTTATATCCTCAAGGTGGGCTGGGCATGCAGTATTTACATCTGGATTGACTGTCATTCTGTCTGAAGTTGCACTGTGGCTGGCAAATGTTCCTTTCTTCAGCAACTCTGGCTTTGCAAATGCTATTGGAGTGAGCGTTACCCTGATTGTTGCAAATACCTTCCTTCTTTCAATCCTGCACAGATATGGAAGAAGAATTTTCAAAAAGTCAGATAATGGAGAGTTTCACGAGGGTACACATAAAACAATGGATACAGTTGGAAAATTCTCAACGGATCACAAAAAACTAATGATCACAATTTTTGTTTTACTCGCCTTGGTAGGACTGACAGTTTATAGTGAAACCCCCTCAGGAATGGATATTCTTAAGCTGCTTCCAAGTAGCCAGGCAATTACTGCAATCGAGGTGGTTAATAATTCGTTCAATGGTGACTTTTTTGACAGAGGGTTTATAATAGTCAAATTGCAGGCGCCCCTGTTAAGTTCCAGCGGTAAAACAAACACCGCAGAAATGAGTCAGATTTATAGTATCGAAAATCAGACTGCCAACTTAAAGGGCATTTCAGAAGTATACGGTCCGGGTAGACCATACGGAAATTATACAGGTTATGACCCAACAAACATTCC
>JAJZXP010000415.1 GCA_021806345.1 Thermoplasmata archaeon
GATGGCAAACTTTGTCAAGACAAATCTTGATTACATGAGTCCAGACCCTTTCAATTTAGCGTATTTTTTTAAAAAATTCTGGGAATCTAAAGGTATCCGCGAAGAACAGAGTGATAGGAATTTTAAGGCCTTCAAAGAAAAGATCGAGTTAAAGGCCACCGGAATAATAAAATCTTGATTCATATTGAATTCCTAAAAAAATCATGGCATTATAGTCCATTGCATCTGGTTGATATATTAAGACACCTTTTTTGGAAATTATATTGATCAGGGACTATGTTTTCTCTTTATTTCTAATCAACACATCAAGTTTTCTAGTGCTTGAGCGAATAAGTAAGATCATCGCGGTTATCGCCACAGCGACCACAAATATTTGGAGGCCATAGCGCGAAAACTCATTAACTGCCACGAAAATTACAAATCCTATAAGTGAGCCGGTTATTACGGCCAGAGCTAGCTCGTTCAATCTTGCAGATCGATCCTCATCCTTTACTACCAGAAAATATGAAACAGAACCTATCGCGGATACCAGAAATGCGATAAACATATCGAAATCTATACTAAAGTGCATATTTGCAAGCGGAAGCGTAGTCTGATATCCGCTTGTGATTAGGGTTATTATTGCTATCCCCTCGTCTAAATAAATTTTAAAAGCTGCATAAATGTAGGGGATTCCAGAATATTCCATTGTTCTAAATATTGCAAGTTGATCCAGGAATGTTGCGAGAGACAGAAACAAGAAACCCAATGCAACGTGAACCTTTTTTGCCAATAATCCCTCGACAATAAATAAGACACCTAAACCAAGATCGAATGTAATAGCGGTTGTAATATTCAGAGGGATAACGAGGCTGGATAGTATAGGATAACTGCGAATGGCATTGAATTCAATCAAGGCAGAATTTAAAAACAAAAGTGCAGAGACAATAATAGCTGCTGGATACAAGCGTTTGGACACATATATTGGAGAAAAGTGCTTTATAAATGGCAAAATAGAAATAACTACGAACATGGATAAATAGATCAGTGGGATAATCATAGATAATAAGTAAAAAATCAGGATCAATGAAGGTAACATTATAAGAATATTAGACGGGATTTGTTTAACACTGACGTCCATTTAGTACCCCTCATTAGTCATTTTACCATACTTGTATTCGTACATGAGTCTCGACAATAGCTTATCGCTTGATGAAACAGAAGATTTGAAGCCAATACTGTTAAAGAAATTCGAAACCTTTGATAGATAATTATGCTCCTTAATCTGAGTACTAATCAGGAGCTTGTTCAAAGCGTCTTCGTTTGTGCGCGGATATAGAAATGATGGATCAATGAGAAACACAACAACCTTTTTTCCAATCTTGAAATCAGATATATTAGTTGATCCAAATGATTCAGGATATGAGAAAGGCGTTATCAGGAAAATTAGCGCATTTTTCTTTACATTATCCTTGATCTTCTTCATTATTTGAGCAATTTCGAAGTTACCTTCTGGCCGAATTTCGGAGACAATTTTTTCGAACTTATTTATTGGATCTAACGTTTTTCCTGGGCTTATGAAATAATCATGAACTGAAGATTCGAGCATGAAACCGACACCGTCATGATTTTTTATAACAGTATGCGCAACGTTCAACACTGAATTAACCACGGCGTCATAAAGGCGCGCATCAGCTGCACCGTGATTTGCATCCAAACTGTAATCGATAACGAATATGACGTCTGTAGGTTTTTCCTCTTCCATCTGCTTTATGTAGAGGTCATCACCTGTAGTTATGCCAAAGCGATTCCAAGCAACATACCTCAAATCATCTCCCTCGTAATATTGCCTGACATTGTAAAAATCGTAGCCCTGGCCAACCTTTCTTGAATAGTGAATCCCAGTATAGAAAATGAAATTGCTAAGTCTCTCGCTTCTCTGGGTATGAATATCGGTAAGGGAAGGCGCGACTTTCACTTCGTCAACCTGAGGCAAAACAAATTCTGAGATGCATAGCTTCATGGCGTCCTGTGTATAAATCTTAACCGGACCGATATTGTACTTGCCTATAACCGTGGATGTAAGGTTATAAGTTTTTTTGGCGTCTTCGCCTGGGCCTAGCACTAAAAATCCTTCATAATCGCCGGATGATCTGAACGCATCGGAAAGTGTGTCAAAATAATGGAAATAAACTGTCTTTTTACCTTTGTTTATGAATCTTAACTCGACGTCTATGACTTCCCTTTTCCTTGAAAAATTTCCTGGAACAGAGCGTTCGACGCTCACATCCAATATGTTCTTCCCGACACCATGATTAAACAGGAGGATATCTGACGACACAACAAAGAACAGAATCACTGAAAATGCGATATAATATGAATATCCCAAGAAGAGACTTTCAATGATGCCGTAAGCAAGCACTCCTAAGAGAAGATATCCAGATTTTTTTATCATTTTGGTGTTTCAACTTCCAATATAACTTGGTCTATAATTCTATTCAAGGTGCCCATGACATCGTTCCCGTTTTCAATCATAGCTTCAGGTCTTAAAATAAGCCTGTGATTCAGCAACTCTCTGCTCATATATTTTATGTCCTCGGGTATGACATAATCTCGGCCATTGAGCAGAGCGTTTGCCCTGGCTGCATTAAGGTAACGTGTTGTCGTTCTTGGGCTGGCTCCGACAAACACAAGATCGTGCGTCCTAGTCTTTCTTATTATATTTACTATGTAAGTAAGGATCTCATCGCTAGCATAGACGTTCTTGAGCGCTCTTCTCAGCGCGAGAATCTTGTCTGCGTCTAGGGTTGAAGCCTCTTCAGGAGCAGGCTCGGTTATAGTCCTAAGAATTTTTAATTCTTCTTCCTCGGAAGGATAATTCAATATATATCTAAACAGGAAACGATCCATTAGTGCTTCGGCCAATGGAAAAGTTCCCTCTTGTTCTATAGGGTTTTGTGTCGCTATCGTTAAAAATGGTTCAGGGATTTCTCTTGTTTCACCGCCAACAGAAACATGCTTTTCTTCCATTCCCTCAAGTAATGCAGATTGAACTTTTGGAGGTGTTCTATTGATTTCATCAGCCAGCAGGACATTGGCAAATATAGGACCCTTTCTGAACTCTAATTTTCGAGTTTGCAAATTAAGCACCATGCTACCGGTAACATCGGATGGCAACATATCAGGTGTAAACTGAATCCTTTTGAAATCCATGTTCAGGTTCTTGGCGAACTCGCTTGCAAGCATTGTCTTGGCCAATCCCGGGACACCTTCCAATAACATGTGATTTCCACTCAACAGAGAAATGAACATAAATCGTACTATCTTCTCTGATCCAATCACTTTCTTTCCTATCGAATTTTCAACCCTGTTCACACTATCCCTTACACTATCTAAATCCAATTGCTCCAACTTACTCATAGAATCCTTCCTTTTTCCCTAGTTTCGACTTCAACTGATGTAAACTTTAGGTCGCCAGCTCTCTTGTAAAGTTTAAGAATGTCATCGAAAACCTGCCTCTCTCTTTTAAGCCCCATTTCTCTTCTTTTTGGATTGTTTGACTGACTCATCCTTTCATATTTTGAGAAACGTTTTTTCAAGACGTTTAGCTCTTTTA
>JAJZXP010000046.1 GCA_021806345.1 Thermoplasmata archaeon
AGTACAGGGAACAGATATCCCGCTCATAAGGGAGTTCGTAGTAACCACAGCATCACTCCATGATTCTCAGGTTGATCTCAGCATTCCCGGAATTCCATGCTACAGGGACAAGGGATATGCAGGTGCACAGTGCAGAGGCATCAATGCAACCATGGACAAGGCAGCAAGGAACCATCCACTTGCTGTTGGGAAGATAAGAAGAAATCTCAGGATCACGAGAAAACGGTCTCCAGGAGAGAGGCCTTATTCAGTAATAAAATGTGTCATGCATGGTGAGAAGGTACAGGGTCAAGGCAATGTTTCTCTGCCTTGGCTACAATGCACTTACCATGATTACATTGAAAAAACAGGGGAAGATAGCGTAAGCTATGGAAATAAAAGTAAAAAGGAGAAGAAACAAGAGGTAAATGGAGGATTAAGGCATACCATTTTAACATATTTCTGTAAAAAGTATTATACGCTCTATTTCCTCATCAGTATGGATTTTCATAGCATTTTAACATATTTCTATAAAAAGTGGTGCATCTGGGAATTATTTCTATTGTTGAAGAATATTTAGTGGGTTATTAGGAATCGTCCTCATTAGAATTATTATATCTCACACTTATGAACCCAAATCAAATGAATCATTTTAGTTGCTGAAAAACAGATATTGCAATTTTAATGTTTTGAAAGTATTTTTTTTGCTAACATATAAGTGTATTTCGCCGCACCGTTGTTGATAAACTGAAGTATAAAGAAAAACTCGAAATAAAAACCTTCTTTAGACCTAAAGAATTTATTTCTTATGGATTCCATGAAAAATTCGAAGCGATCTTGTCTTGATTTTGTGGTATCTTCTATTAAATTAATCTTAAGTCTGTTATATAATATACGCCAATCAATGAACCACCTAGTGAAAGGATTTGTAAGTTTAATATTTCTTATCACTTCATAACTCTGCATCTGCCGTTTAAGGTTATTTATTAACCTCTTGGTGGATTCATTCAGGTTGTTTTTAGAGGTTACTCTAAAAAGAGTTAACTTATTCTTAATACATATAATTGAGCCGCCAGTTTCAATTGCTGAAACAAAGAGAAAAGTGTCCAAACTACCTTCCAGAATTCTTAGCGAGTTTGATCTTCCACAAACTATAGTCTTAGAAAATGCAATGCTACTTCCGTTATGCTCACAATTATCTTTGAAATTTCTAATGATAGAATCCCCGGATGTGGGGGAAAATCTATTTGTTTTTTTTATCTGATGTAAAGAATTATAAGTATAATGAAACTGTTCATTTACTACATATTTATCGTTATGTATGTACACTGCCTTGGGATATTGAGATATTAGCTCATTTAGGGTATCAAGCTTTTCTGGAATCCACATATCATCATCGTCTAACACAACTATCCATTTAGACCGGGTCATTTTTAAAGCTTCTAAAAATTTTTGGCCTATCCTAAAATCATCATTAATTAACAACCTTACGTGGCATTTAAAACTTAGTTGATCTATAATTGTCTTTAAATTGTTATCTGATTTACATATTATAATCAACTCAAATTTAGATGGATCGTAAGACTGAAATTTAATAGATTTCAATGTATCCAAAACGAAATCGTCATGTCTGTATGATATTAATATGACAGAAAAAAATTTTTTTTGGTCATTTTCTCCATTATCTTCCATGATCTTTTAACTCCTCCCTATTGTACAGATGCAAGTTCTCAACATAGTGCTTAACCGTAATACGAATACCCTTTTCGAAATTAATAATCGGGGACCAGCCCAGTTCTTTTTGGATTAAAGACGAATCGCTCTGGTATTTAAGATCATGTCCTTGTCTATCCGTGACGAAGTCAATACTTTCAGTCTTTATATTCATTACTTTCCTTATTTTGTCTATTACTTCTCTGTTTGAAAGTACAGAACCAGAACTCACAATGAATTTCGTACCTATATTTGCTTTCCTTATTATCAAATCTATAGCTGAACAATGATCTTCAACATAAATCCAATCACGAATCTGGTTTCCTAACCCATATAGTGTAATTTTTTTTCCCCCTAGAAAACTAAGGATCGTTTTTGGTATAAGTTTCTCAGGATGCTGATGTGGACCAAAATTGTTTCCAGAGTACGAGATAGTTGCTCTCATTCCATAAGTATTTTGAAAGGCTCCAACAAGATGATCTGCTGCGGCTTTGGTCGCAGAATACGGATTCCTAGGATTGTAAGGAGTCTTCTCAATAAATTTACTGCTTGAGTTTAATGGTAGTGACCCAAAAACCTCGTCCGTAGATACCTGATGGATTCTTATATCTCGATCTTTGGCAATTTCAAGCAGATTTTTGACACCTATATAGTTGGAAAATATGAAATCAGTTGAATCCTGAATAGAACGGTCCACATGGGACTCTGCCGCAAAATTCACTATAATATCGACGTCCTTAAGATGATCTTCAATCTCATTTTTTCTGGAGATATCACCTTTCACAAAGTGGTATCTGGTATCATTTTCTACAGTATCTAAATAACGACTATTTGAGGCATATGTTTCTTTGTCCAGATTTATTATTTCAAGGTCGTTATAATTCTTAAGTTCATAAAGTATAAAATTGGATCCAATGAATCCTAAACCCCCAGTTACTGCCATCTTCATCTTAATCTAACTTGTAATTGCTTCAATGTTTATAACCTTAACTCCGCAATTTTTTAGGGGATATACTGGTTTCAAGCCTATCGTCTATCTTTCCAACGCTTGAAGGCATTTCCTTCAGTGTTTCCTATTTTCCCCTGACTATCTTGTTGTGTCAACGCCATAATACTATATCATGAAAGCAGTCGGTGAGCATGGCAGCCTGAAACCATCCAAGTCTAATTGGGGAAGGATTAATCTATGCAAGAACCTAAAAACATAGCAGCGAACTGGACATGCGAATATGGTAACATACCGCATGAAAGCTCCAGGAATAATGTCCTCGCTCTCGCAAGAGGGGATCGTACAGGAGGGCTAGCGATCTACCGGGCCGCAACGAGCTGGCGTATGCCTGGTTGGAATTGTCTTAAGCGTCAAAAGACTGCCTCCGCGAGAATACGATTTGCGGATGAAGGGGAATGTCGAACCCATTGCTCACGGATCAAGGCAATATATAATGGCAAGTTTGGGTATATGCACCTTCAGAGCTCTCTGGCGTACAGACAGCAGCACGGTAGAAAAGATTTGGATGCAAGCCAGGGATGGAACATCATCTATCAGCGTCAGGGGAGGAATGCAGATGCCAACTCTCCTGACATTCGGAATGGTGCTCCGGCAGATGAGGTTATAGTAGTCATGATATCCATGATAATAAAGGGAAGGAGCGAAGGACCCCTGGGCTTAACGACCGAACGAAGTGAAAGGGCGGGAGTGAGTACCCGAAAGGGTTAGTTCCGCTCTCTCAAGTGGTGCAATCTCATAAAGAGCTAAGGGCTTGCGTAATAATAACATATCCAATTCATGTCCCTGGAATGTTGCCATCAGGCAGTAACGTATAGTTCCATTTTGGGTGTAATGAATCTGGTTCCAGATGTATCTTTGCCAGATCCCCGTCT
>JAJZXP010000051.1 GCA_021806345.1 Thermoplasmata archaeon
TTTCTGCAAGGAGTTTAATCATTATACTAATATAATGTATTCGTTATATATGGATCTTTCGGTTCATTGCACACTATTTCAAAACATCACGTGCACTTTAGACTGACCAGTTACACTTTTTCTAAAACTTTCAACGCATAATTCCGAACACTATCGTCTACCCTCCATCAACCGCAATCCCAGAGAGATAATATCAACCTTGAAATTGACAGAGTCGTAAAAGTTATGTTGTAACATTTTTGTTTATTTTTCCAGAGGAACCGTCGTTCAACTGGAAACATGAAATAGTGTTCATGCATTTTCTCTATTTTGTCTCCGGAGACATCATTTCCTGCGTCAGTTGGTAATTTCGGTTAACCTTGGAGATTTCGGATCTGATCTGGGGACAAGGTTAGAGTTCAAAGATATAGGTGCAAAGACTGCTGGTTTCCCTGCTACGGATACGGTAAGCATTATCCCGGTGAAAAGAGGGGGAGGAGTACAAAGGGAAGGGTGAAGACTTCCCTCAGGAGGAATGTTCTTCCGGTACCAAGAAAGAAGATGGTATCATCGGGTTAACTTACATAGGATGGGCAGTATGTAAGAATCGATGGAAAGGGTAGGTCAATGCGCTGCAGGGGGACATGAAGAACGGCAATTTCACGGAGGAGATATTTAACGTTTTAAAGTAGAATACGCTAATCTCGTTCTTTATCAACTCACTTCGTGGATTTATGATTCACGGTACGGTAACCATAACCACCGATGGATATCATTACGAATATTCACTGAAGTAGACGGGATGGATTCTTGACCTCTTGATAAGGAGTGAGATGACTTTACCACATTGAGAAAGATCTTTTCCCACTAGATCAAACTTGCACAAAAGGAGGATGAATTGGACGGTGCAAAGACGCTCGTCGAGTTTATGTTTTCCAGACACCGGGAAATCTTAAGAAGATATGGAATAAGAATGAGATGTTCGTTTAGATAGGTCATAATATGTACCAACTCAACTGGAGTGGATTAAATTCCATGGAAAGAACAGGGACAATATAGAGTGGAGAAAACTCATAATGTCATATGCAGGGAATATGTGCCAAATAGTCTGAAAAGTGTGGACAAGCAACAAGAATTTCGTACCATCCCTGAAAAAAAATAGAAAAAATAATGAGAAAAGCAACACTTGAGAAACTAAAGACACCGAAAAAGAAAACATCGAAATTAGCGACAGCTGTAAACCAGAAGAACGAAAATTGTCCATAAGAAAATTTTTTATAGAATACTCAAGTTAAAAAATATAGGCGTGATTGGATTGAAAATATTTGGGAAATCGGCAAAGAAGCTGTTAAATTGTTTCTAACCAATTTCTATTCTGAGGCCGATCTAGAATCACAACCTACTCGTATATTAGGGGTAGAGTGAAAAGGATTAAAGTATTACAATTCCGACATTTACATCAGGAATCAGCCCATTTCCAACACATATACCTTTGAATTTTTTCATGAATTATCTGAAAGAATCAAAAAGCTGAGGAAATTGGTGGAAGATCAATCTGTGAAGAGCAGGATTATTTCTGATGTAGTTGTGGAAAACGCCAGTAACAGCAATGAAGGGTCATTTCTCATTTTTACGGAATTGAAATATGAACCATATTTTGTGAAAATTTGCAGAAACGAGACACCTCAGTATTTCTCAAATTGCATTAGTAGCTTAGATTTTCAATGCCAGACCAATTTTTTAATGAACTAAAAAAATAAAACAGGCATTCTTTGCGTTAAGGAGGTGCATCGCAAAAATAGAATTCACCTCTTTAACATTGGATAAATATATTTCAGTTCTTACTCTCTTTTCCCCCTTCCCTGAATAATAACATATTCCGGCAAACCCTTTTCGGAAATTGCATATGTTCCATCCCAGAGATCTGTTGTTGTGCAAGAATGATAGGGAAGCATGATGAATTTTTTCCCTAGTCTTGTGGAGGTGTCTCCTGATCTCACAACCGTATGTTCCTCTGACATTCCAATAACCTCATAGCGGTTCCCATCGCTATCCAGGACGGTTGGGTAAACTCCCTGATCCAGTGACACTGACTTATAACCTGCGTCAAGGACGAACCTCTCGCCGGTTTTTTCACTTGTGACGGTTGCAACCACTCCAATGGCTATTTCATCCTTGGAGCAGAGACCCATACTCATGCAGTGTGTGTCATAATAGATATACGTACCAGGTTGGAGCTCACTTGCAATGTCAACATCAGACCAGATATCCCAGGTTGGTGTTCCTCCCACCGAGACTCTAGGATCTGAAAGTCCATGGAACTTCATTGCTTTAATCAATGGTTTGATCATCTGCGCCTCCTTCATGACCTCTGACCTTCTCTTCAAAGGATCAGGATAGTTGATCTGTCCGTCATAAGCCATAATCCCATCCATGACAATATGTCTGGTATTCATTACGGAAGAAAGCAAACTTTCAAATTCTGACGGGTCAATTCCACACCGGTTCATTCCCACATTGACATCTATCATAACATGCCCCTCCACGGAGAAGTAGGCGCATGATCTGGAGAATTCTTCAACTGACTGTAAATTATCAACTGCCACAGCAATATTGCATCCTTTTTGAATCAGGGATGCCACTCGATCGAACTTCGTGCCGAGAATTTCATTGCTGAGGAAAATATCCTTCACTCCTCCATTGAACATCACTTCGGCCTCAGCAACTTTCTGTACGCAGACCCCATTTGATCCAGCCTCTATCTGAAGTCTGGAAAGAAATGGTATCTTGTGGGTTTTGGAATGCGGTCTGAGGTCCTTTCCAGATTTGGTGGCAACAGTCTGAATTTTACCTATATTGCGCTTTACCTGATCAAGATCAATGACCATGTGTGGAGTTTCAAAGGTCAGTTCCAATGCCTTATTAACGTTCAAACTGATCCAGCTCACTTAGTTGCGATGACATCGATCTCAACACTTATGCCATCAGCAACAAATCCAACCACCAGGGTTGTCCTGGCTGGAGGATTCCCTGGGAAATATTTTGCGAACAGGTCGTTCATGGTCTTGAAATCCTCTTTTCTTGACATATAAACCGATATCCTGGTGACCTTGTCCAGGGATGAACCGCAAGCTTCCAGAATTGTCCTGATTTTTTCCATTGAATTTTCGAATTGCTGTGTGAATGTTGTATCATTACCTGCTACCTGCCCGGTCTGACCGGACACGAAAATCATGTCACCTGCTACATTTGCATGGGAATAGGGACCACCTTTTGGTAAACTGCTTACGTCAATCGCTTTTTTCATGAAAATACATTGCAAAACCATTTTTAAATCTTATTCATTTTAAATTTACGAATTTAACAATCCAGTGTGCCAGAATTATGGTCCATAGGCTTGATCTTCAATTTAAATCCGGTAATCTCTTTTTCACACACAGTAAACTCGTGGATCAACATCTGTTTCGCCTTGATGCGTGGGAAGAGTATTCCTATTATCTCCATTATTCTTTAAAATCTCCTATGGAAAAATGAATGGTCTTAACTCATTACAATAATTCAGGACGTACTGAAAATA
>JAJZXP010000368.1 GCA_021806345.1 Thermoplasmata archaeon
TTCTCTCGTCAATATATAAGTAACGGGCGATGTGTAAACATTCCAAGATACAATATAAAAATCAGCAATAATTTCGCTGACATCTTTAAATGGTCCCACGGCGGCTTTCTTAGTATATCCTTTTGTTCGAATCATAAGCATCTTTTCGCCTTGCTTTCCATAAGCATAAGGTCATACATTCTTGCACCATCTGGCAAGTAGCAAGTTGCCAAGTTTGCTTTATTCATCTCCCAATCATCTTGCGAGAAATCCCCCACATCCATCCTCTCCTAAATTTTCCATAATCGAGAATCTCCAAGCTAAGCAAGCACTTTGATAAACAATAATTTTTTTTGACTTCCAGACTAGTGCCTCAAATTTACACCCTTGAACTTGATTAATATAAGGCAGCATGTGATTTGTAAAATAATGTAAAATAAGATTAAGGTATTGCATAGGTTTGAAGTCCTATGTAAATCAGGTATACAGTCAGCCCTAACAAAATTACTAACGGGAATCATACTTCCATCTTAACGTTAGGCAAAAGCCCAATCACGGACAGAACATTCATGCTCATGAACTAAAAGTGTTTCAAAGACCCAAGAATTGAAAATTTTGACTTATCTTCCTTCCCATAACAGGGCGCTTCATTAAAATTACAAACTAAGAAAAAGTGAATATAAATACAGTTTTAAATTCACGAATCCTTAAAACAATATCACTTGACAATAGAATAATTTATATTATTATTAGGATATAGTGCTTTGATAGTTAATGGGTGTTTTTGCTTTTCCATTTAATGAAGAAAGGGTTAGAAACGAAGGAGCTTCTTCTTTTGAAGAATTTAGAGATTGGGTGTTTGAATATGGTGATAATTTCCTTCATAACCTTACCGTTGGAAGAAAAGGAGATGTGTTAGTATTTGGGTGGAAGTTGGAACCAGGAGAGTGGATGCTCGTAGGAGACTGCATTGTAAAGGATAATCATCAAACAGGCAAAGCAGGTTGGTGTGACTGTAGCAAGGGGAGTGGTTATTCAAGACATATGGTTACTGGGGGAGTAAGGCTATTTCCAACTAGTGTCAGCAGCAAAAAGCTAAATATTAAACTCGGAAATTTTGCACCATTTACTGCCGACGAGTATCTTGAGTTAATTTCTGAAACTGTAGCTCATTGGTGAATCTATTCTTGAGAGAATTGAGTTCTTTTCCGGAGATTGGAGAATTCGAGTGGTCAATTTTCATCTATAACATACTTGGGGAGGATGATGCCTATATTGAAGCAAGGATCAACATTTCAGATGAGAGTTTGGATAAAGGGAAAACTCTGTATATCTTTCTAAACAAATGGAGAACTCGAACTTCTCAAAAAGTCATCAAATCACTGAATGACTTATTAAAAAATGACTTGGGACGTACAATAGAAGAAATTCGCCAATCGTTAATAGATGTAGATTTTGCCAATGAATTAATTAAAGGAAAAATTAAAAAGGCATACCACTTGCTTACGGATATCAAATACATCGGGCCAACTGGAGCAAGTAAGATTTTACACATGCTTAGGCCTGACTTATTTGTAGCTTGGGATAAAACAATCATTGAAAAGTACGGTAAAAATGAAACTCCTGAAAGTTATATTGATTTTCTTCAAGAAATGCAATCCTTTGGTAAAAGCATACTTGCAGCGAAAGAAGATGAAGTGCAAATCCTGTCGCAAAGAATCACTGATATTTACAAAAGTCGGAGAGAACCATTGAATAAAGCTAATTGGAGTGTCAAATTAGAAGACATGGTCAATTACCTAGAGAACTATGGGAAAACCTTGAATAAGCTTTTAGATGAATATAATTGGGTCACATTTTCAAAGGGTGTAAGTTTACCACCTAGCTGGTGGCCTTCAGCAAAGGACTGATTTTTTGTAAATTATTTCAACTCTTCTTCTAACTTCACATTCTATTTATTCTGGATTAGCCTCTTGCGTTTGAAACAATAATGGCCCACCTCTACACTCCTCAGTTTCCTTATGGCTCTGATCACTGTCATTCGCTTTTCGCAAACTTTACATTTTGACAATTCAAATACTTTCTAAATAGACTGGTACAATGAAGAGGTACACCAATACTAATGTAAAGAAAAAGACGACAAGCAGAATAAGAAGATTTTTCATGAACAGGTTCAACAACAGGATCACAGCAATCGCAACAATAAACTCAAACATGACTGCTAAAGATGATAAATCAGTATAAAACCATGTATTCGCGAACAAATGGTACTTGACTAGACCTTTTAGCACCAATATCCCAATAGCGGAACCTGACATGAGAAGAAGTCCAAATCTTGAAAGTGCGTTCACTCTTCTTCCTCCCAATTTATGTCGTCATCTTTGTCAGAAAACTTGAATGGTTTTGCATAAGGATCAGCTAAAACTTTACTATCCTCTTTTTGAAGCTTATCTATCTTTTCTGGTTTATCAACCTTCTGAATAGGCTTATGTTTCATTTTGGCGTGAGAACGATTTATCACTTTGAGAATGAAGTAATCACCTTCGTTAATGTCAAACATATCCTTGTAAAATCTTGGGATATATAGTTGACCCTGCCTGAATCTCGCAGATATTTCTCTGCCTTCAATTTCTTCTGGTATATAAAATAAATATCTCGGCATATTTAAATGTTTACTGAAGAAATCGTAAAATATCCGTTTTTATTGGGATTTATCAAGCAAATTCAATTCACTTTAAGGCAAATTAAGAACCAAGTATTGTAGTTGATAAAAATGAACTTTGTGCTATGTATTAAATGTATGCCTTCTCGTAAGGGATTATGTGGTGCTTAATGTATTTGAGGTCAGTTTCTCCCTTTCTGCCTTGCGTTAGTTTTGCAACCATAAGCTATAATATCTATGCCCTTTGCATTTCTAGATGTCGGAAGAACGTTCCATCCCATTCTCGAGAGCTTGTAACAAATGTAATACAGCCCAATGTTACCAGTAATCTGCCTATTGGAAAACCCGATTTTACTCACTTCACAATATTTCATTTTACCAATATAACTTTTAAGATGTGAGGTATTAAAGCATACGAGCATCTATGCTAATATCTAACCTCTAGTAATTATATTATACATTTATCCATTACACAACCAAATGAAAGGCTTTAACGAATTGGTTGATCGATTAAATGAAATCAGCAACCAATGGATCTATTCAAATCGAACCCATGATACTGGTATAGGAAAAACACTTGAAGATCTATTGGGAATAAAAGAAAACAACTTTCCAGGGCCAAATGGAGAGAAGGTGGAATTAAAATCCATACGGAAAGATTCATCATCAATGATAACCTTTTACAAAGAGCCCTAAACCTAGTGAGTCCATAAAAAATTTGCTGGATGATTACGGCTACCAGAGTGTTAATGATCCGACAAAGAAGAATCTTCATGTGGATCTTTATGGAAATAGAATAACTGAGATCAAAGGCATTCCTTCATTAAAGCTTGCGGTTACTCCTGACAGAATTGACATTGTGAATATTCATGGAAAGATCTATGGCGGATGGGATTATGAAACACTTAA
>JAJZXP010000087.1 GCA_021806345.1 Thermoplasmata archaeon
TCTCCGGGAGAATATAACGTAAGGATTTCAAAAGATATTTTTCAAATTTTAGGCATCAAATCTACTAAATTTCACATAATACCATTGTCAGTAAAATCTCCGAATTTAATTGATTTTTCCTCTAAGAAAAGAAGTCAGGTTTTGGTGTTTGGGAGAATCAACAAAGAGAAGCAATTAGAAAAAGTAATTACCATGGCAAAACAGTGCAAACTTAACTTTGTAATAGCAGGTGCAGTAAATCCAGGAAACGAAACTTATTACCAGATAATTGAATCAATTAAGCCGGAGAATGTTAAAATAATTGCAAACCCAGACAATATCTTAAAGGATAAGTTGTTTCGTGAATCAGGAATTTTTTTGCATCTTAGGCGAAGAGAAAACTTCCCGATTTCACTTCTTGAAGCAATATCATATGGCTGTGTACCTGTGGTACCAAAATTTGGTGGCACATGGGAAGATATCGTATTAAAGGGCCAGTATGGAATCGGATATCAGTCAATCCAAGAAGGTATTGATTCCCTAATTGAAGCGTCAAGAGTACCAAATTCCTTCATTCAAGAGATTTATGAATCCAGAGAGAGGTTTACTGAGGAAATGTTTTCCAAGCGTTTCATCTCACTAGTAAATGAACTAAATGAAAATAAAAAAAGATGACTAAAAATACAAACTAATTATAAGGGATCAATATGAAAATAGGTTTTTTAGGATATGAGTATTTTGGATTTAAGAAACATTCCAATACCGATCCTAGTTCAGCTCATGGAGGTTTTGGATTTCTCACTAAACAGAAAGCTGAATATCTTGCAGGTATTGGAATAGATGTTCACGTCATAATTCCCGCAACCTCTTATGATCGAGATGATAATGAAAATTGGGAAACTGAAGAAAATGGGGTTATGCTTCATTTTTACAAAGCCTCAGATAAATTATCTGAAAAGAGAATTAGTAACATTTATGGAAAATTTAGCCAGCACTGGATCAAAAATAAGAATTTAGATAATATTTTAAATTCAATTAAAATCGACATTTTCCAGAGCGAGGAACCTGGCTTATTTACTCTACAATCATTGAAATATTCGAAAAGGCAAGTCATAGTTTTTCAGGATCCATACGATGAAAACGACTTTAGAATAATGCATAGGGCGGAACTGGAATACTTAAATAGTTTTAATGATAAAATGCCAGAAAATATTAAAGACTTAAGCAATTTCAAACTGAAATTATCGTTGAGATCAAGAAATTACATGAGAAAGATATTAGAAGTAGTACCAAAAGACTACGTATTTGCAGAGGCGAATTTTATTTCTGAAAAAGTAAAAAATATGTATAAGCTAAGCTATTTGCCTAAATATCTTCCAAATCCTTATGCCATAAGTAATACTTTTTACAATAAATCAAACACCCCAAGTATAGCATGGATAGGAAGGTTTGACCCACAGAAAAGGCCAGATATAGCCTTAAAAGTGGCAACAAAATTACCAGATATAGATTTTTATTTTATCGGGAAATCGACCGAGTTCAAGCCATATAGGGATATCGAGAATAAACTTAAGGAGAAATTTTCCAGGTATGACAATATCATTTTTAAAGAATTCATTGCTGAGGAAGAGAAATTAGAAATATTGGGAAAATCATGGGTATTTTTAAATACTTCTGCAAGGGAAGGGCTCCCTGTAAGTTTTCTCGAAGCAATGAGATCCAAAACATGCATCGTTTCCTCAGTAGATCCTGATAATTACGCGACCAACTTTGGAATAAAGGTAAATGAAAATGATTTCGCGAATGCTATTAAAAAATCGATGGAAGATGAAATATACATAAAAAAAGGAGAAAGGGGCTTCAAGCATCTTAATGAAACTCACGAGATTACAAAAGTAATGAACAGGCATTTGGATATCTATAATATTCTAATGAAATCTTAGGAGAAATCGATCCATGAAGATATTACTAAAATTCTTTTTGGCGATACTATGATCAAAATACATGAATCTTCGTAGCGCTGGCTCTACTCAAATAATTAAGCGATTGAAGCTCGCAAGTTTTCCATCTTAGATTTATTTTACTGTGATAAGACAGACCTTTTATTGACCTATCTAAGAATATTTCGGAATTGGGCGTACCTAATTATGAACCAGATATAATGTAGTCTAGTTCCATCATGGTCCTAATTAATTGAACTGACTATAGGGATAAATGATTTGTTCTCGCATATTATTTGAGGATTTCTAATAAAGTCCTCAATCTCTATAGAATTCCAACTCGCACTGGAATATTGTCACTAATCTTGCAAAATTACCCCAAATATCACATCCATTCTCAAATTTTCCCGTCATTTTTATTCGAAAATTCATGGGATATGCTATTTCCGCAGATTGTTTAAGCCATGAACATTTTATCTAAAACATACAAATATGAATTTCACCCTCGTCCTTCGTACAAGTGTTACCAATATATGAGAAAGGTGCAACATCATCCTCATAATTGCATATAAATATTTAACAATGGAACGATTTTGTGATATTTTCCCTTTCCTTCCACTGGATTCAATGAACAGTTTATGATTCTTTACGGATTGCTCCATTGTGCCATATATGCCCTTTGGAGCATGGCTGACCTAACCCTGTCTCGGTAGACTATGATTCCACACATTGAAAGATCAATCCTTGTGCTATGTTACTTTGCTATGGTGGAGCTTAGGATTATATGAAAGGAACAGAATAATTGTAATCCATGATTGTCTGATCCTTGAAACCGAAGAATGTTTGACTGTTCTTCTTTATGATTAAATCATCCTTTGATCTTGTATTTCCCTCAGATCAAGATTCATCATTCTTCACATGGACACTCCACATTTCAGCAACCTGATATTATAAAAGTTGCATCCTATGTTGATCCATTTTTCATCTTTATGCTGATTAGGTCGAGCTTTTTCTGTAACTAATTCCATATACTCATATCACTTTCTGTTTTGCATAGTTTCATCCTGAAATCCCATATGGTCTTTGCATCAGAAAACAATCATGATGGCCCGGAAAGTTCGTGAATGATATGCGGTCATGAATTTACTTCTTAGCATGCTCATCCGAAAGGTTGTCCATGGACTTGTGCAAGTGCATCTTGGTCAATGTTATTATGGGGGTTTTGTGACCTTCTCATCAATCTGTATTGTTGTGGTATAGATTCCTTTAGAAGTGGAAGAAATATGCCCCAATGTGTCTTTTACGAATGCAAAGACTTCATTGACTAAACACTGCCTGTATTTCCCCTAATAATCTTGCCGAAGAGGACACATATAAAGTAACTTGACTAATTCATGAATAAAGTTGACTGTTGTCTAACATGTTCGGTAAGGGGTCTTTTAGAATTACTCTATGGTTTAAATAACTACTCGTAAATAATCATCTTTCATTTTTACTGTTTTTAAAAAATACTAATATCTCCTTAATGTACCGCAAAACAACCTTAACTGGACTAGTAACTATCTTAGAAACTCCTGATTCTCTACCCTCCATAATTATTGGTATTTCTATCAT
>JAJZXP010000459.1 GCA_021806345.1 Thermoplasmata archaeon
GCATTTCAGATTATAGCATGCCCTAATAATATTATCTACTTCCCTTTTTTTAATTTCCTGAAGAGATGATGAATATGTTACCTGAATTAACTCCTCAATTTTACCGTCGATTCTCACGACGAAATCTACCTCATGTTGTTCATAATCTTTCCAGTAATATATGCCTGAGTTCTGTCTGTATCCAATCCTTCTGAGCAATTCAATGGCTACGATATTCTCCATAAGTTTTCCTGTCTGGTTTGAGAATCTAAACCAATTTGCCCTGTAAATGCCAGTATCTATGCAGTACACCTTCCTCAATGCCGTGTTCTGTGCCCCTGTCGAGAAACTGAACCTGTTAATTGGAATAAAAAGATAACTTTCTGTTAGATATCTGAAAAATCTCTCAACCGTTCCGAGACCTATGTTATAATGTCTGCTGATCTTTCTGAGAGATACTGTCTCACTTATATTGGAAAGCAGTTCTTTCGCTATTTGCTCCAGTTGTGGTATATTTCTAATTCTGTACCGTTTTGCAACGTCTTTTATAATTATATCATTGAAATAATTTCTGAGTAACTCAAGTCTGGTGTTCATGTTTCCAGAGAGTATGGGTTCTGGAAATCCTCCACATTCCATGTAATCATTAAACATGTTGATTATATCAAACTTAAGGTTTACCATATCAACCTCTGTACGGATTTTTATATTCCTGAATTCCAGAAACTCCATGAAGGAAAGCGGAAATACCTCCACGTCAATATGCCTGCCTGTTAAGGAGGTTGCATATTCCTGACTCAGCAACTTCGCCGAAGAACCAGTTATTATACATTTCACACCCTTTGATTCCACGAGGTATCTGGCAAAGCGTTCCCAGCCATTAACATTCTGTGCTTCATCCAGGACTACAATTATAGGTTCTTCTGGCTTAATATACTCCCTATATGCCTCAAGCATTTCCATCAGGATGCCTGAATCCACCTCTGCTGGTAACCGTGGATCCTCAAGATTGATTATAAGGGAATTATCATCCATCATATTATTCTGGATATATTTTACTGCTATGCTTGATTTTCCAGATCGCCTGATACCATTTAAGATGCATACAGTGTGTGATTTTAGGAGTTGTGAATAAATAACAATTCTGTTTACACTTATCTGGTTCTAATTGTATAATTCCAGTCACCATGGAATTCATTTCTGGCCAGATTTATCTTTTCCAGGTCTTCATCGGTCACAACCCTACCCGTTTCATATAATCCCATGTCAATATCAGCAGATATCTTCAGGCCATTCTTTGTTCTGGTATTGCCTATGAGCTCTATTATGGTTTCATATGATCGCAGGGGTTTTCCACGCCAGTTTATGGTTATGTATGAGAACATACGATGCTCAATCTTATTCCACTTGCTCATTCCCGGAGGAAAATGACATACCGTTATATTGAGATGGGATTCATCAGCGAACTTCTGGAGTTCGATCTTCCATAACCTGACTCTGGATCCATTGGAGCCACCACCATCTGCTGCAATCATCAGGTTCTTTGCATCCGGATATCTTTTCTTTCCCATGAGGTTCCACCATCTCCTTATTGATTCCACTGCAAATTCTGAGGTATCATGATCAATACCTATGTTTACCCATCCTTCATTGGCCTTTATATCGTAGACACCATAGGGTATGGCTCTACCTTCTGCATCTGTGAGGAAATCGTAAACATTGACCTCATCAACCTCACCCGGTGGTTTCCATTCCTTTCCTGCATTCTTGAAGTTCCCGATCAGTTCTTTTTTCTTCGCATCCACCGAAATGACAGGTTCGTTATTCTCCGCAAATTTTATTGCAGTATCATTGATGTGCTGGAACTGTTCATTGCGATCAGGATTGCTCTTTCCCTCCCTGGTTTTCCTGTTTCCCTTGAGACTGTATCCCATGTCATGAAGCATATGATCAATCTTCCCATAACTTATTTGATATCCCAATTCCTTCATATCAGATTCAAGATGACGCACACTCCTGCTAATCCACCTCACTGATGATACGGGATTCCCCGATTCAACAGGTTCTATGATTTCTTTCAACTTTGTTGCAATATCGGGGTTCTTTATGGCAAGATCCTTTCTACCTCCACCTTCCCTGCGTTTTCTTCCTTTAGGGTATTTCTTCTCGGTTATGTCTGAAATACCCTTCCTAATTGTTGGCCTGGACAACCCGGTTGCCCTTGCAACAATTTCTATTCCACCATAACCTATAGACAGACTTTCATTAGCTGCCCATAACCTTCGTGACAGTTCATCGAGAGATTCTGAAACTCTGAGATATTTCTCTCTTGTCTTGAGTACCATCTCATTGATCCCCTTTACTTCAGCCATATATGAATAAGCAATACTTGTATAAATAGAAATGCTATTTATTCACAATGCCTAAGTTCTCCAATAACAGGAATATCACTTGAAATAAAAAATATTAAACTTGAAAATCGTTCTTCTCATTCTTCGCTTTTAGCAGGTAACCTTCCCCTCAAAACGTGTATATATAACAATACTATTGAAACGTGTATGGAGAGTATGTTTTCTTCACCTGGTAATAAGTCGATATCTGTTTCATTCAGTATAATACCGGTATATAATATGTATATATACCACTTTGATGGGAAAGAACAGTACTTTCATTATAATTATATCCTGAAGGCTATCAGCTAAACTTGATTTAATTTCCATAAAATATGCGGTAATATATTAGATAAGTGATTACTATGAAAAAATCAATAATTAAATATTTGGTAATATTCCAATTTAAGTCTCTATTAATTGTGTTAACTACTTATCACAACATTCACCATTTAACGTATCGTATAAACGTTTTATACAATTTTATTTGAATGATTCAAGTGTGGTTTCTTCCTTTTCCTCAGGAATTTCACCCATATCAAATGTATCATCTATTGAATCTATTAAACGCCTGATCTGGTACTGTAAATATTCCGGTAATTTATATTCATCCATAACCTTCTCTGTTTCTTTTAAATATTTTACTATACTGCCATGGTGTATTGTCAGTATCATATTTGATGAACCACATTTCAGGCATTTTCCTGATAATGGAATCCTTCTGTATTTTGTATTGCATTTCGTGCATCTGAATTCCTGTGTGAAGAAGCTCCTCATGTTACCGAACATATCCGGCAGGAAATGTGATGAAATAACCCTGGCGGCAACGTCATTTTCATCCACAGACCTTAATTTTGTTGCCAGTCCAAGCTGTTTTTCTATTTTCTCCTCCATGGAATCAATTGTTTTATATGCCGATAAACCAACACCCTCGTTTAAATCCGACGTATCGAATGAAAATCCATAATCCGTATATTTATTTTCTTCCTTCATTTTTATTTTCATGGTTTTCATTATATTTTCAACCTTTGCTGGAGAACTATGCTTTTCTGTTTCTTCATAGAATTCTAATGGATACCTGTACAGTGTATCAACATTCATGGCCTCCTTGTCAATTTCTTCCGGATCCAGCAATACCGTTAATACTAAGGGT
>JAJZXP010000092.1 GCA_021806345.1 Thermoplasmata archaeon
GAAAGCTATTATCTCTTATTTGATGAAACAGTGGACTTAATGGAAATAAGGGTTTTGAGAGTGACCCAAAAGTATTCGCTTAAAACATTAATCAAATCCCGACCGGTCCATTTTTTAAGGCTCTTAAGAGTTCCTGAAGACCTCCCTCTGAATGTCAGAAAGGTCCATAAGGATGGTGTCTTCACCCATTTCCTTACATTCCCTTCTAAAACCACTTTTGGAAAAGACTGCATAATTGTATCTACAGCCAGGGAACTGATTTCGAAGAGCTTCAGACTTTGACTTCAATTTTTCAACTTCGTTGGCAGATAATGGGCTGTTAGTCCACTTGCACTCGGCGAAAAGCAATTCTCTTCGTGTTTCAGAGTACGCCACAATATCAATCTCCTCAATATCCCTCCCTTTCTTTCCAGTTCCGTTCCTGCCCCACCATCTGGAAACAGTGCCGAATGATCTGCCCAATATTCCTTCCACTATGAGTTCCGTCATGAGTTTCTCAAACTGCTCACCTGCAAAAGAGTGAAAATCGTCAATCAGACTATCAAGAACTTCTTCGGTGTGGGAACTCTCAATTTCACTCTTGTGTGGAAATACGTACCTGAACCAGAACTTAAGGTACTGGTCAGATATCCAGTATAGCCTTCTCTTGAATTTTTCAGTGGCCCCGAAAGGTTTTTCGGCTGTTATCAGTCCAAGTGACATAAGAACATCAAGATACTTGGACACCATGCTCTTGTCCAGGCCGGAATAACCGCATATCTCTCCCAAGGTATGGTTCCCGTAGGATATGGTTTTTAGAATCAACATGTAGTTCCTTGGTTCCCTGAATTCAGTTCTAAGGAGGAATTCTGCCTCTTCGTAGAGAGCTGCACCCTTTGAAAGCATGTTTCTTGATATGTTTTCCCAGAATTCCAGATCAGGATCAAGTTTCAGGAGGTACTCAGGTACACCCCCAAATACAAAGTATGTATTACACAGATCTTCAATTTCATAATCCACAAATTCGGCCAGGTGTCTGAATTTCAAGGGTTTCAACTTCAACTGGCCGGTTCTTCTCCCGTAAAGGGGGCTTTTATAGGAAAGTACTTCGTTCTCCATTATACTGATGGAGGATCCTGAAAGAATCAGCATAACATTCACTTTGCTTAATATGGTGTCATATATTTTCTGGAAAACCGATGGGATAGCCCTGTTTGACTCTATGAGGTAAGGGAATTCATCTATGGCTATGATGATCTTAGATCTTCTTGCCTTTGCTTGAAATGAACTGCTGGAAGCAAGAACAGAAAAGAAGGAGTGCCAGTCATCAAAACTGACCTTAAGAATGCTGTCATCGCCCAGAAACTTTGAGATGATGACGTTAAAGCTGCGAATGTTTTCTCCGTCTCCCTCTGTTGTTGCAAGAAAATAAACCCCTCTGTCACCAATGAATTTACTGATCAATTCCGTCTTCCCCATTCTTCTCCTACCGTAAAGAATGAATAGTGAAGTTCCCTTGGCAGATCGGGCATCTTCCAGGATTTTCATCTCTTCAATCCTGTCAACAAACTTTTGTTGAGACATAAGTATTATACTTTATTAACAACAAATATTTATAGGTATCCACTTCCAGACATCAAGACCTCTATTTTCGGCAACAGGCGGATTACTTTCCAGAGTGCTCGGATTGGATACGTAAAAAGGTTCTCAAAGCCAGCTCTTCATATTCGATACGATAACTTCCTTGATCAAGTCAAAACTCTCATCCGGGCTGACTTTTAATCCAAATCCACCAGACATTTCCAGTGAAACGAACCCATGTATTGCACTGCGCATGTATCTTGTTGCGTGAATAAGTTTGTCCTCGGAGAGCCCGTAAATTCTCAGTACAGCATAGATCGTGTCAAGAATTTCTCCAGCTGCCGCCCTGATTTCTTCGCTGTCTGCAATATCGCTCTCTACTGTTAAACTGTATAGTGATGGATGTTCCTTGACGAATTCCCTGAATGAATCAGCAAACCTTCTGATAGCCTGATCTCCCGAGACTCCCATGACTGCACGTTGAAACTGCTGCGACATGATTTTGAGACCTCTTAATCTCAAAAGTTCGATCAAACCGTCTATCCCCTGCACATGCTCATATAGGGAAGGTGATCTGACACCAAGTTTCTCGGCTATCCTGAATAGCGTAAGTTGACTAAGGCCTTCTTTATCAGCAATCTTCATGGCAGTCTCTACGACGATTTCAGTGGTAAGCCCAACTCTAGGAGACATTGCCTTCACCTAAGAAATCAGTTAGGGATGCGATAAATTTTTCGGGATATTCGGCCTGGGGGTAGTGACCCGAACCCTCAATCATTACACTTTTTGCACCTGTTCGTGCAGCTACCCAGTCTAATTCTTTTTTGGGATCTGGAAAGTCAGGGTCTTTTGAGCCCATGACTACCAACGCAGGTACGTTCATGTGTTCTATGTTCTCTTCTGCTTTGTTATGGTTGGTGGCAGCCATTTTTTGGAAGGCTTTCATTCTTCCCTTTTGCCGAAGCATTGTTTTCACAGAGAGACTGTATGTTTCCATATCCTGCGGCTTCATTGAAGGGTAGAGCCTTGAAGACTGGTAGTTAGCCCATACTGAAGCTCCCCATGGTCTTGCAAGAGCAAGCCTGAACAAAAGTAGCTTAGAGCGAGAAATGGGGATATTGCGGGCAAATGGGGAAATGAGCACAACTTTAGAGATTAGGTCATGATGCTGAGCGGACACTATGACAGCTGCGCCAGCAGAGATTGAGTTACCTATAAGGATCACTGATTTCAGCTCAAGTTGATTGATGAGTGAAACGATGTCAAGGGCAATTGATGACTCGGAGTAGTCTCGCCAATTTATGGTTGAATCGCCAATTCCCCGTAAGTCCATTGTGATAACCCTGTAGCCTTTTCTATTCAAATCGTTTGTTACAAACCTGTAAACGCTTCTGAGATCACCCATCCCAGGGACACAGATGACAGGTATCCCTGTTCCACCTGTATCCTCAAATGATATCTTTCCTTCCTCTGTAATAATGTACTTTACATTTGACATTTTAATCTCACCTTCAATTTAACCTAATTACATTAGGATATATCCTATTTATATAAGGTTTTGTATTTTCGGTATTCCCTTAAAACAATAAGCAAATCCCGATTGGTCCATGTTTAAATTTGGTCCCGATGATTAAATATATCAAGTGGCAGCAGATACATACCAAATCGGATAAAGAGGTTCTTTGACCATGGGGAAGATAGTCTTATTGTCTGCACCGACCAACTTAGGGTTGCGTCCACCCGAAGTTTCTAGTGTACCCGGATGCTCGAAAGCTCCTGAAGCGCTGAGGGAAGCTGGGCTCTACCGATTCTTCATTGAAATGGGAGGAATAGATGGTGGAGCGGCAATCCCTGGCCAATACTCTGATAAAATTTCAGCTGGAAGAATACGAAATGAGGATGAAATACTAAAATATTCCAAGAAAATTCAAGA
>JAJZXP010000250.1 GCA_021806345.1 Thermoplasmata archaeon
GTCTCACGCTGATCTCATCGACGAAATCCTGCCATTTTCGTGAGGGACCGTGGGGTAGCTTGGTATCCTACCAGCTTGGGGTGTTGGTAACTTGAGTTCAAATCTCAACGGTCCCATAAGGTGCAGGTACGGGTTCATGGCAAATTGTGAACGGATCACCATGCGGCACTCATGCAGTCTTTCAGCAGCCCTGAGTATCTGTGCCTGCAGGTGAGGCCTGAAATCGACCAGGAGGGAATCGTCCTGTTCCCGCATTCCTCCGTTCCCAGCCCGCAATTCCGGTTCCATTTCAGGGAACCTCCATATCCGTATCAATCATGTTCCTGAGCAGTTCCTCGGATCCGCGGTCAAGAGGAAGCTCGCATAGACCGTCGGCGTAGTACCAGTAAGTAATGTTCTTGTATTCCCTTGCTTCCAATATGGAAACGCTTATCTCTTTCGCAACAATCTTCCGTTCGAGTTGCTCAAACTCATTCATTTTTTCCTTATTCATCTAAAGCACTATCTCCTTCACTTTAGCGAGTTTCTCTCTGACGGCCTCCAAAATGAACTGCTGCCTTGACAGGTATTTCCCAGTTATTTCATCGCAGAGTGCTTTACCTAACTCATCTGGCAACACAAGTGTTAGTTTTTCTGACATATATATACACGATTTCGACCGCTGTAGAAGTTTAAACACGTGCAATTATTTAAACGCTTATAGTATATAAACATAAATGCCTAAACAGTCAGTAAAACTTACCTTGCAACTCCCTGAAGGTCTCGCCAAGGAAATTAACGGGATCGTGGAGAAACATGAATTATGGATGTCATCCCAAGATTTCATCAGGGAGGCAATAAAGGAGAAAATTGAGCGCTGGAAGAAGGAACATGCAGTAGGGTGATATATTTGGATAATGTTGATAAAAAAGAGAAGGAAATAAAGAAAAAAATAATTAATGAGTTCAAAGAAGAATTAGATAAAGTCTTAGATAATGAAATAAATTATTTCGTGTTTTTTTATAGTAAGTCTAAGAAAATAAATGCTTATAAAACAATCATAAACGAGACCATAGGGAAACTTATTAAAGATAAGTTTAAGGATTCTATTCAGTCATTAGATCCTGATCATCTCTATGATTATGATGACAGTGATAGTGTAAACAATGACAATCCGGAGTTAATAGATTCTGAAGAGGTCCCGGTCTCAAGTGAAATTATCAAGGCCATAGATGCTACTGAAGATATGCTTTCCTTGAAAGAACTCAAGGTCGCATCCTCCCCAAAATTTGCTATTAAAGCAGGAAATATAACTGGTTTTGATCTCCTTAAGAAGATGAGCATTATGAAAAATAAAAGAAGGTACATGTCGTTGAATGACGTTGGCAGCTTTGATGAAATAGATGAACAGGTTTTTCTGGAAATACCCGATTCCTTTTCGGCTCTATACTTTAATGGCCATATTGTAATTCTGAGAGAGGCGATTTTTGAATCAATATTCAATTATCATGATAGAATAATGGAAGCTTTAAAGAGTAAAAAAGAACACAGTGAAAGACTCTTCTCGGACACAGATAATTTCTACAACTCTGTCCAGAATGATTCCAGGAAAGCGAGAAAATTGTACAACGCTTATAATAGTAGTTATATAGGAACTTTGAAGGTCAAAGATATTGTGGATTGTGCTACTGATTTTGACTTGGAGATATATACTGACCCACAAGACAATAAGATTGACTTCAATAAATCAAACGCTTGGCATGTCATAAAAGCAATAAGTGAGGACTTTTTTACTGGTAGATGGTCTAAAGACCACTACGAATCTAACTCCAAGCACAGACTCAGGAAATAATGACTACTCACTTATTGGGATTAGAAAATATGTAAAATCAGTTATTGTTAGGAATCTATAATTTGGCTCAGAACCTATCTTGTCGACTCTTATTCTTGATTTTGAAATTACATAAATTTCATTAATGTAGCCATCGGAATCTGGATTTTGCTCTATTTCAACTCTATAAAACCTGTAACCAAATAAGGCCAAAATAGGGTTGTAGAATAGCATGTCACTGTTTATGTAAAGAGAATAGGCAATTAACAGGATTACTCCAAATGACACTAATCCTGCCAAACTTTTCGACAACAAGGGTAGAACGGAGATGTATGTCACAATATACACAGTATAGATGCTTCCTCTGTCCTCTACCCTCTTGATAATGGTTTTGTCCTTTCTTGCATCTCTGTTGTAACGCACTGTTTCTTTAATTGCAATTTTCCAATAATACGCACCCATAGCAGATATAATGAGTAGAACAAGGAAGAATATAGACTGGATTATGTAAAATGGTTGAATATAGAATAACAAACCAATGATAAAGAGTGGAAGAAGGTCTCCAAGAAACAAAAGGGTTGTTTGCCAACGATTTAACATACCGTTATCCTCCTTGTAGTCTAACACGAAAGCAATAATAAACCTTAATGAACATCATATTTTATAAATCTCCCATAGTCTCTTCCAGCTTCCTCATGGCCTTCTCCTCAATCTCCAGTGCAATCTTTTTTGCCTCGTCCAGGGTTCTTGCCATATTTATCTTCCTTGCCAGCCTGAGGCTGGTCTTTATGTACCCGTTCATGAATTCCAGGTCAAACTTGCTCATTCAGGCGCCTCTCCTGACTCTGACAATTTCTGCCTCACGTTCTCGGCAAATTCCCTGTAGTTCCTGCTGTCCCTCAGTGCATCCTGGAAGATTCCCTCATCAAATATTCTCCTGTCGTCCCAACCCTTGCGATATCCCTCACTGCGTTCCTTCTGTATTGCGGCATCGTCTGGAAAATACAGTGATTCTCCCTTCCTGTTCATGAATTTCCCTTTATTTTTTGGAGACCTAATAGATTGCCATAAGGCCGATAAATGAGAAAAAGAGCATAATTATATCCTGAAAGGATTCCTGTTCACGCAGCGCATTGCCAAGCGTTGACATGCGACCGTAACAATATTTATAAGGCGTTTTGGGGTAAAACAATCTGGTAACATACAGATGACGAATTTTCGTCATAGTGAAATAATGTTATGCTACATCTCGATTTTAACTTGAAGGGGTGAAAAAACATGGACAGGAAAGAGATAGAGTTTGAGTTCGAGCGGGCAACGAAGAATACTTACAGGTTTCAGAGGAGTCAGCTTTTATGAACAATTTTATGGTTGTAAACATCGCGTGGAATCACTCTGGATGGAAACGGCTGGAGCCAAATCCAAAAATTAATTTTGGTTTTGTCAAAAACGTCAAGAAGGCCGCTCTTTCTCCGCATGAGGCTTTGAATTTTGACTTCGACAAAGAAAATATTGACAGCAGCGAAACTGTTTACGGTTACTTCCAGACCAGAGGGACTCCAAGGAAGTTTGAAGATCATGGGTTAATTTTCTTTTACTCTCAAAGCACGGACGACAAAAAGGGATACATAATCGGTGTTTATGGCAATGCAAGCATCATAGAACCAAGGAAGGTTTTTGATTTTCGGGGGTTAGACAACGGTAAGTTTTTGTCTAATATAATGGGAAAAAAGGAGTTATCTGCATTGTTTCCTCATTATCTTCTGTACACCGATTACTGGAACAGTGGCAAGAGATTAATTTTCAGATCCAACTTTACGTACAATATCTCAAGCAAGATAGCCATTCAGATATTGAATGATGAACTGAAAGCTTGTGGGCAGAATGACAGTGCTCTTAATGCGAAACTAGTGAATATACTCAATTACACAAAAAATTTATGAGGATCGGGTGAAAAAACATGGACAAGAAGGAGCTAGAGTTTGAGTTCGAGCGTGCAACGAAGAACACATACCGGTTCCAGGAGAAGAGTTCCGGGTCTCCCGTGATAGGCACATTGTACGTCCAGAAGTCGGTGTTCGGTTCCAAGGAGCCGAAGAAAGTGAAGGTTACGGTGGAGTGGGAATAATTCCTTTAAAATACATCTAAAGATTGGGGGGAAATTTGCGGAAGCCAATAAGAGAAAGTCTCTCAGAAGTTGAAGGAGATTGAGGAGATTTTAAGGGGGGTGAAAGAGTGAAACTAGGAGAAAAAGAGTGGGATACCTTTCAGACTGACAATATGGAGGAACTGATAAAACACAGATTAGGGACAAATTACGATGGTTGTGTAAAAATTGCAAGTCAATTGCTCGAAACGAGCGGGCACGTACCAATTGTCACAAACGTTTCTATGGGGGCTGGATACTGTTCATATTACGCTCGTCTCACGGAATTTATTGGAGTAAAATCTTGGCTAAATTTCACAGTTGATCGCTTTAGTGGTAAGGGTCGCAAAGCCCATGAGTTGATGGGTTTAGCCTGTGTGGAGGTGTTTCCGAATTCCCAAACTATCCCTACTTCAGATGAAATTCTAGAGAGAATTGCGTCGGAACAAGTACTGGTTTTCAAAGACGATGATGAAAAGAAAGAAACATTAATTCTAGCAAAGGCCTTGATGCATAGTTTACTCAATAATCTTGATAGTTTCTGTGAAATTATCGGAACAGACCGGAAGAGACTTTTCCCTATTGCTGAGCAACAATTCATTGATTATAGAATCCACATGCGCGGTATCCCGGACTTGATCCTTGAAGATTATGAGAAAGGAAAAGCTATAGTTATAGACTGGAAGACGGGCCCTAGAGCTGGCAGCAATCCAATTAGAATATACAATAATGAATATGCCCAAGTAGTGGCTTATTCTCTTATGGAAGCACAACGTTTAAAAAAGACAAGTTTGAGAGATTCCATAACAGCGAAAGATGGGCATGTGGATATACTTTCTGTAATTATTCGGTCACAAGATGTTAAGCCAGAGTCTCCTAATCCCATTTTGACTGGTGATGTTGGACAAAAGTCTGCAGACCAGTATATGAAAATTATTTCTAACGTCCTACTTGAGGCAGAATTCCTCACTATACTTCTTGCCAACGCGCACGCTGATAAAGCATCTAAGAGTGCACTTTCACTCTGTGAAATGAAGGTTGACTGGTCAAGTAAGCCTCAAAGTATGCTTACACTAATGCCAAATCAATTTTATCGTGGAAAGCCAAAAGAACAACAAAAATATCCATGTGTTTTTCCGGGTGGAAAGTTTAAATGTATTGTAATTGAACCTTGTAAATTTTATTATGGCCGAAAATTTGGGAGTAAAGAAGACTACGAGAGTGATATGTGGCAACTCAGATATAACACTCTAAATAAGAAAGAAGATAGCCTGAGAGCATATAGGGCTATATACGACACATTTATGTACTATTCATTACCAAAAGAAGGTAGCAGCGCGATCGAGTGGTTCCTGAAGGGAAAAGGTTTCAGACATAACAAGCGGGGGGGTGTTCCTAGGTCTATTGATCGCCCACAGATCGTGGATGAGGAAAGCGGAACGGTAATTTCTAGAATTGATATAGTTGATACAAAGGAACCGGATGACGCTCTAAATGACTTTTCTCTGAAATTATCGCGACCAATAAGATCGTGGGAAGATAAGGCATATTACCTTATTCCTATGGGAAAAACTGTATTACTTTCATTAATGGATTCGTGGTCTCCTTTTCTCTCAATATCGCTATTCGGAAATGTTAGGGATGTTTTACAGGAAAACGGGAGAATACTTTATGAGATTTCGGTTCCCAGCAAAATCTTTCGATATCAAATGCATCTGTTTAAACAGTACCTAAATAAATTTGAAACAGATCGGAAAATTCTGATGGTAGAAGTCGGAGCGGATTTGACTCAAGTAGAACTAAGTGCTGTAGATGCCCTCCAAGAATTACTTGATCCAGAGAATCTTAAGGCCCAAGGATATGGTAAGGAAGAAATCCAAGAATTCAACAAAGAAGCGAAAATAGCATCAAGTGATGAGGATGAGAACGACTATGATGAAAACGCTCAGGTCCTGATGGACGTTTTCAAGAATCTTGCTCAAAAAAGTTCCAGGAGGCGAGATTCTGTATAGTATCGCTCGCACCATACTTGAAGCTGAGAGCTTTGCGAGTACTGGTGGCACTGGCCCAACTGCTTTTGGATCGAACAAAAAAGCTTCAGATATTATATCAAGAGCAATAAAGAATAATGGAATTGCTCTCATCCAGGGCCCCCCAGGAACTGGAAAGACTACTACTTATATGGATGTCATCGAAAGAACTATTTTCGGAATTCCTGCTAATGAGGTTTATTTGTACATAGCTCCCACTAATGAGTTGGTATATGATATGTTTCGTAAGGTATGTTTTTATTACGCAACAAAATTAGGATCAACCTTTGGGAAATACCTCGTTAATGAAGTTAGAGTGTACGGTTCCCAATTTGATTTCACAGGTTATGAAACCCTTAATAATCAGCTCGCTTCTGGCGTAAAGATTGTCATCTCTACAAACTACCAACGAATATTCAACAGTGATGGTAAAATAATATACCATATGCTCGTAGATGAGGCTAGTAAATCCCCATTGCACGTACCTTTTCAGATACTTGTCAACCAAATTCTAAAGGAGAAACAACTTGATGGCTCAATAAGCATTGTTGGAGATCCCATGCAGGCAATTTCGTTATCCGAATATTATTCAGGCTTGCGTAGACGGCTCCTGATGATGTCTTACTTTATCAGAGGTAAATTAGACATCCCTTCCTACGATATTTCTGACGACTATCAATTATTATTAAGGGCTAGAAAAGAAATAAATGACGGAACCTACGGCTTTTTAGATACAACCTTTCGTATCCCAGGACCGTCGCACAAGGCAATCAGCCAAGGATACTATAACGGGGAACTTCTTGCTCACAGTAGATTTTCTGAAAGGATCAGATCTGAGCACTTCGATATGAACGCTTTAAGAAATCTAAAAAACGAGAGTATTGAGTTCAAGTTAGTAGGACAAACTATAGAAGACGCGCTAACCACAGATGTTGGCATGATGATCATACTTGATGATAATAAACATCCATATAGATCAGTGGAAGGAGTGTTATTTGATGAGAGCAGGGGCGAATACGGGCTCGTTGCTGCTATAATACTTGCTATAATAACCAAACAGAAGACGACGGTTGTAACAACATACGTTGATCAACATTTCCAGATGAGAATGAAATACTTCAGAAAATACCACTCATTAGCTACGAAATATATCAAAGACGTTGATAATCTGTTGTCGTTCAAGACGACACAGTCCATGCTTGGAGCGCAAAGCTTCAATAGTGTTCTTGTTCTTGGCAAAGAAAGTTCAGGATCTGTTGGAGAGAGAACGATATATTTTCAGGAACCAGAGCTTTTGAATGTACAACTATCAAGACATCTTGGGTTCCTAGTAGTTGTCGGCAATCTTAAGAGGCTTTATCACTCAGCATCCGCAATGGATACAACCAGTGGAACCAAAAACTACAAGTCATTGGGTGTCACTGCTGAGGTTATTTTGAACCAAGCAGGATATGAAAAGAAAAACAGGAACTTCAGTAAATCCGTATCAGGTAATGAGTGTGAATCTTTGGAGATACAAAGTTGATTATAAAGAAAAGTGTGAAATGAGACAAAGCGGAGAAAATTTGGTTGTATTTCCTCTAAATTTGCGAGGGTTTAAACACATAACTTCAAAAGTGCCATCAGATGTTTACATCACAATTGAACAGGATTTTTATTATGTTTTTTTACCAGAAAAACTTCAATTCGCTAGGTTAAGGGCAACAACAGAAAATGTAATGCAGTTAATGTCCAGGATTCTTGAATCTAGACATACATTAATGATTTGTAATTTGAAGGAACAGGGACCAAGAGACTATGTTAGTTGGGGCGCATGTTCTTCTTCAGAGCAGATCTCTACGGAACTCTATGAAATTTACGAAGAATCTATATTAAACTGGCTTTCTAGCCAAAAACTTGTATTTGATAATTCCGCCGGGTATGTCGGAGACAGGGATAAATCAATAAGGATTTATAGCTACTACTCTGGAAAACAATACGTATTTACGGCGTGGGTAGGAATGACCATCGTTAAAGTTGATGAGATTACTTTAAAAGAGATATCCAAGCGCTTTACTAATAAATTTGGGAATAGTCTTGAAAGTTTTGAAGTTTCCGTAAACTCAACTTACAATACTCCTAAGGGTATATCCGTTGCTGGAAGAGTAAAACTGTTAGTTACGCCTGAACAATTTGATAAGATCAAGAAAAAATATAGTTATCCAGGACAGTTTTACTACTGCACCATGTGTGCCATTAATCTGGAGAACTCAGGACCAGAAGATGGATTAAATTTTGCGTTAGAGCTTAAGGAATACTCTATTTCTAATTGGCGCTCTATATTATATTATGGTTCAGAGGTGCTTGAAGATAATCGAATCATTATGACTTATTTCTTGAGGAAAGATCTATTTGATCATATGGAGGAGAACAAAAGTGTCTCCTTTGCGGAATTGGGTAGGTTTGACCCAATGCATAGTAAATTAATGACTATATCAAAAAATCAAGACAATATCTCGCTTTCTTTTTTACTTCCATCAGTAATCACAGCGTTAATATTAGCTAATAAGTTTGAGGAAGTGCAAAATTTGTTTCATCAACATAATATAGTGGAAAATCTAAAGACATTCAGTAGAGAACTCTCTCAATTAACATTCTTCGCAAAAGATGGGTCACTCAGAGACTCGGAATCTAGAAAGAATTTAAGAAAGCTGAAAGAAATATTTCACCCTATTGACTCATAACTAAGTTATTTGTGACACTTTGCCGCTTTTAAAAGTTCATTTAAAATAACATCAAATGGATCCAGTCCTCTCTCCTTCAGCATCAAATATGATTTTTCATTTGAGTATTTCACTCTGACAGCACGTATTGCTCTTTCGATACGAGTGGCATCTATGGAGGTATTCCTTACTCGGTCGATAGGCACATATCGTTTCGAAGAAATTTTCGGGTCGGCCAATCGAATTATTTTAGTCGCTTCTTTTGATGGTAATCTGAACAGAACATCTCTAATGGTCTTATCTTCAAAAACAGAGGTTTCAAGTCCATAAAGATTAGTTCCGGATAACTTCTCTGCAATAGCTATTATTCTGAACATTATAGCGCGACCAGTTGCATTAAGTGATCCTAGATTGCTATACCCAGTGTTCTTTTTCTTTCTCAGGTATGGCAAATCTGAAAATTTCCTATATAGAACTCTTACGGCCTCGAAATAGATAAGTCCACCATCCAGTGCATGTAAACCCCACTGTACACTAGCTAGCGTGCAGTGCCAACATCCATAACGTACTTTAGGGTTTGGATACAACATAAAGAGTGGAGATATATTGAAGTCTCCCTTGTTACGATATCTAGAAAGAAAACTCCAAACGTCACCATCATTCCAGTCTCTGAATGGAGCGATCTTATTCCCTTTACCTTCTGATGAGTAATAATATGCCATGCAGCCTCCCGGGTTTGCGCCACAGGAATTGCCATACTTCTTTCTCATTCGGTTCTTACGCTCTGAAGATTCAGCTTCTCTCAGGCCAGTGAACAGATTTCCTTCTATTGAGTCCAACTTAGCAGGTTTTTCTTTTAGCAGGTGTACACACCATCTGAAATTAAACGAAGGAGCCGGATAACCTCTTATCAACATGCGCCAATAGAAAGTATCTATAACTTTAGGCGTCTTAATATCGAGATAAACTTTTACCCTATTACCAGTAATATCTTCTATCCTTTCTTTGTATTTTACCATGAATTCTCTTGCCCAGTGCTCCATTAGGTCTATCTCACTGGAGGTATCGTTATGCAAAAGAGTCACCTCAAGAGAGAGATTGGGCTTGTTCTTGAGCCACTCGTAAAAAAGCAGTGCCAAAGTGGTTGAGTCCTTACCACCGGAAAAAGCAAGAGTAACCTTCTTTCCGGATTCTATGGAATTTTCAAATACCTCAAAAACTTTATTGGTATTTTCATCAGTTATAAAAATAGAAGGCGCTTGAGCATTTTCCATCATTAAGTAGATAATATAAAGTTTATTATAATAGATTTGTATGTATGCGGAACACATTAATCTGCCTTTGAGGTAGATTCACTTTCATAAATCAGCAGTAAATTTTTCGTTTCTTCTAGATAAATATTTGGCCGTCTCTGCAGAACGTAACTCGATAACCGATCCATTCAAAGCCTCAAATTCTTCTTTTAGAAATGAAGATGACTTGGGTTCAAATGACTGGAGTCTGACAATGCCCTTTTCTCGTTCCGGTATAATTGAGATCAAGTGCCTGTCAAACATTCTGTGATGGTTAGCACATAGACATAGCCCGTTATCAGGATCAGCTGCTATACTCAGGTCCTCCCACACTTCCACTATGTGAGAGGCTTGAAGTAGTTGGTCAACATCGCAATTACAAAGAACACATTTGTGGAAAAATACATCCAGAATTCTTGCTCTGAAGGCTCTCTGAAAGAGGCGTGACTTGGCAATTCTCAGGCTAAGTTTTGGAGACATAGAACCGGCTTGGGAAATTGAGCTTTTGGTGTAGTTATCTACAAATCTTTGCTCAATACTTCGTAAAACATCTTTGTCAACATATTTAAAATTCCACACACGCCCAAGACCAACATCTTTTAGTGGAATTTCAGGAAACTCTTGTATATCTTTAAGTATGATACAGAGCAATTCTGTTTCTCCGCTTACCTCTTCGAATGGAATGCCACTAGTCTCAATGGAATTCTGAAAGTCATTCAAGCTTGAGGAACCGTTGCGAATTCCATATTTCTCCCATGCTTCTCTTATTGTCAATTTCTCCACTCGTGTAACTTGCCCTGCGCCAAATATCATATTTCGTTCCTTGAAAAAGAAAAACTGGTCCTCTCTTACCGAAAAATTAGCTTTTACCTTTGTCCAGAAATTTACCTCATCTGTCAAACCGTGTGATATCAGATAATTGAGCCATTGTTTTGACGCATGATGCAATATCCCTAAAGGCGGGGGGTTAACTGACATGTTAGTTTGTATATAGATATTCAAATAATTAAGCTTGACAATACCAGGATTTTGTGATTTTTCTTCTAAATTAGTTTGTTGCTTGGGATTTCACTTATGTGAGTGGGATTTAAGCTAAGAATAAAGACAGTTATATTATCAACTTGTTAACTTGCTCTTTCTGGTCTGAAGTTCCCCAAGATTCCTCTGACCATTTTGTAATCACCGTCATGCTAATATGTCCTGTGATTCCTGAAATATCTATCTTTATATATTGGTCTTGACCTGTTCAGTTCTTCCCCACGTATGATCCTGGATATAATTTTGGCAGCTAGTAATATTAAAACCGTCACTATCCAGTAAAGGGGAGCAACGTCAAGGAATACTCGAAGGAAAGCATGAGGAAATGTCGGGAAAATGCTCAGAAATAATGAATCGCTGTATATAAGTACTATAACTGGGATGAGAACCAGCCTTAACAGTAAGGAAAAATTTCCCTTTAATACCCCAGAAATGGAAAATCTATCTCTGCTCAGTCTTTCAACTGCTTCTTTTCTTTCTGACAAGTAATCTATCCTAATCAGAATGAACTCTAATGGAATTGCAGGTCCAACAGAGTAAGATATCTGAATCAGGAAAACCAGTGAAGGAAAATAGAGCAGGAGACTCCCTGAATATAGGTATTGCCAAGTTATGATATTAATTAACTCTCCAAATATCGCTACAAACGCAAGAAAAATGTCAATCTGGTCAATAAATGTGGATATAAGAAGGGCTCTCCATGATCTGGAATTTTCATAAGTTAAATCTATTTGTTCTTCCCAGAGTTTCTTAAAAGCGTCACATTTACTCCTCGCTGATTGACGTTTTGAAATGTCCACAAAAGAAACCATCCTTCCGTTGTCTGAACCATTGAAAGACACCAGCCATTCTATGCTCTTAATCGTAAAAGATAACTTCATGAGTCTGAGTTTAAAAAACTCCTTTTCTACGACTTTTGATAACTGAGACCTGAAGTCATCAACAGAGTTTGACATAATTGTTTGGCCCTTAATCTTCATAACAAAGTTATCTTCTGTGTGCTCGACTTTCCCAAGATAGTTTATTTTGATTCTGTAAATCAAATCTTGAAAAGTACTCATACTGACTGTAGAATACGGAAAACTAGCTTTAAACTCCAACCTATAAGTATAAGCAATATTAGTTAAAAAGCCTACTTCAGGTTAGATTTGGGTTAGATCATGCATATCTTTTACCACATATCAGAATTGGATAATTCTTTCGTAAATGTGTCAAATGTATTATCCGAAAAGTAGTGCATGTTGTGAGTTCCTATATTACCGGAGTGGCTCGATGGGAGACGAGATATGAAGAACCAGAAAAATATTCAACTAATGCTATGTGAAACTCTGAATTGTGCTATTTACTCAACTCATTAAATCTCTACCAGTACCTGCACCCTCACTTCTTTGTACCATTGTGATCAAGGGGATTTGCGTATTCAATGATTTTCTGCGGTTTTCCGAAGAACCCCCTCCATGTCCTCGCCCAACGATGACACATTCAGCAGATACGAACCAAGGGAATTGTACGTGGCTACATTCAAATCCCTGAAACCATTGAATGTGAGGCTGTGCTTACCATTCTTCCTGGATTACTTGAACTGTAGATCAGAATGGAACATGACACCTTTGCTTGCAATTTCATAAGCTCCCGCAAACCCAGCGGTTGCGAAATATCTTCATGTTGTCGAGGCAATCCTTATTAACTGAGTTGCGCTAAAACACATGGGTCGATAGCCATGTCATGTGTCTGCCGTTATGTAAATAAGCCTGCGGAAACGTTTTTAAGCCATCCGGCTGCAGTTATCACTGGAGAAATTCCGCATCATGATCTACCGTGACATTGACCGCAGGATCGGCTACATGCTCTCCGTCTCCATGGTGCAGAGCCATCCCCTGATCCCGGTGATGGAGAAGGAGTTCGGCGACGTCCCGCTGCACTCGGACCGCATAGGCAGCGAGTCATACATAGACCTGTTCGTGCAGGGGGAGAAGGCCATGAGGTTCGAGCCCATGGTGTCCTCCTATGATCATGTCATGAGGGGTGACCTGCTCACGGTCAAGCTCAAGTCAGAGGAGATGATCACCGTCAGCGGCATCATGGACCGCATACTCGGCATAGGGACCGTATTGCCGAGATCACTGTACCTCACTGGCGGAAGGATCAGGGCGGAATACAGGTTCCATGCCTCCGACCTGCACAGCGTCACCATGCTGGCGGGAGACATACTGCAGATGAGGAACGGGATGGAGATCGTGGGCCTCGGCCCGGATCCAGGCGGCATCGCCGCCCTTGATGCCGTTAATGATCGCATATCCCTTTCCGTGGTGGGGTTCGACACGGATCTCCCCGGTGAGATCAAATCCGCTGGAATAACGGAGGCGTTCTTCGAGGTGAACTCCGAGCACCGCATGAAGGATGCCCTCAGGTCCATTGCAGTATGCCCCTCACCCCATGTGCCCGGTTCATGGCAGCCGGTACCCGGCGACAGCGGCCTCTATCATGCGGACATAAGCTCACCCTTCATCAACTTGGTACGAAACAGCGCCAATGAGGCGCACGTACCCCGGGCGGGAACCATAATGAAGGTCACTGGCGGTATCCTCAGGGCATTCGCCTTCATGCCCCGGTCACTGCTCAGGGAATACCTGGGCATCCTGTTCGGCACATCCGGGAAGCTTCCAGACTCGCATTTCAGCCTCAGTTATGTTGGCGATTACCGGAAGGGCATATGGGAGTGGATATGAGTGGTCTGGAGGGATACTTATGACAGGGATCGAGGGTGAGGCAAAAAGGGCAATAGGTTTCGGCGTTGCGGATATCTACACGTTCGTTTACAGGACACCGGTGGGTCCGGTGAACATACAGATACCCAGGGAGATGGCAGCCAGCGCACCGCAGACGGTGAGATTCAGGATAGAGTGGGAAGGGGACGGGCAGGAAATGCCGCCGGTTCAGGATGACTGATTCAGCCAGGAACGCTGGTGAGGCAAGACAAGACTCCGAAAGACGTTATGTTATTGTTCTCTTCATGGAAACCGAGAACAAGAACTTAACACCTAAAGCAGGAGACTATAAGGAGGTAAATTTAGTTAATGCCGTTCCGGGAAGCAAGTATAACGATATAGTCTCTAGATTTGAAGCAATGATTAAATATCTTGACAGGACGAATAACTGGTTGAAAGCAAAACACACATTGTAAATTCCAGAGGTCTGACACTTTCTGAAGGCTTTTCAATCACAGTTTTTTAGAATCTCTCTTAACGTTTTTCCAAGTAACTCATCACTCTCATTGTAACTGATGGCCTTACCAAACTTATCATCCTTTAATCTAAACTTGCCATCCTTGAATGCAGTAGAACGGAAAAACAGTGCATTTGATTTCTTATCCTGGTAAACAATTAATTTTTTGGATTTGCCTTTTGCCGTAGCCATATAATTATATTATTGGGTAGGATTTAAATCTTGCATTGGCTGCATTATGTCATGGCATCTCCGACATTCCAGAAGAGGTATCCTTAAGTTTACACAACTTTTTGGATGCTATGGTGACACCAGGAGTGTTTTAAAGTTTATAAAAGAATTACTTTTACTTGAATGAAAAATACACCATAAATTTAATCTCTAAATAGAATATTTTCCTTAAGTGAAGCGGAAACAGCATTCTTGGCCATCTTTTTTGATTTTGCTACTTATAGTGCTCCTAATGTTTAGTATGACCGTCTTCAGTCAATCGTTAACAGAGTATAACGGCCAAATCGAGCAGAATATGGTAGCAACATATAATCAAACACCAAACAATACAGTGAATATGGCTGCTGGCGGATATTCGATAACATTAGCATCGCCCGTCTCTCCCTCCATACCAAATCTGGGTTTCGAGTTGATATCAGCCAAGTCTCCAGTTCTAGGATATGAAACAAGCATCACAAGCTTTAGTGCAGCTGAAAACACTTCTCAGCAGATGGAAGTTATGGTATATTTCGAAAATAATGGAACCTTATGTACTACTGGGCACGGGAGCATTATTAGTTTATCCAGTAATGGGGGGCAATACCCCATCAAAAAACTGGTAGCTCAATATTCTACGGGGGTGTTTAAAATAGCTGATCAGTATCTTAAATATGGGATAAATGCTTCATTGTATTACAATAGAGATTACGATGAGTTAGCATACGAAGGGTATGGACTTGATAACGTTCTTTCGGCTTATAATTTCAGCATAACACCAAGATATGGAGAGACTGACTCCACTCTTTCACTCCAATCTCAATACCAGAATTCTGGTTTACAAATTTTCTTCTCTCCTAAATATTATGCAACCCTTAATGACGGAAATGAATTTATTAACGTCACGGATAAAGAAGTTTCCATATACTACTTCTCTGATGTATCCGTGAATTTTGTAACTTTTCCAGAATCTAATTTTACAATCCCATATTTTTCTATCTCTTCCGTGAACTTGAATCTGATGTCCTCATCATTAGATTACATGAATGGAACTAATGGTGCTATTACAGTAATAGGAGAAAATGGAATTTCTTACGATTCTACCGACAATTTTTCTATCCAAGCTCGAACGCCTATATTATTTAACGTGAATGAGTACATTACAAACAGCCAGTTGAATTTGCGATATTTCATTTCCGCCGGTTTCTCCCAGGTTTATGTTGATGGTTCTGCACTTTTTCATGCAACTGCGCAATATATTGACAACCCATTATATAGGAAATCTATAGCCTTAATGGAAGGTGGTTTGATGGGTGCCTTTTTAACATTGGTGATTACAGAGGCAAAAGAACTCAAGTCTAAAAGATTTTCAAAAAGTAACCAATCAACCAAAAGAATGAGAAGAAAAAATGATTAATTCAGTTCCCTCTTGCTTGAACAGTGCTGTTTTCGAGAAACTATCTGCCTTTAAATCTTATTAATATAATAGTTCTTCATACATTTGTGTGGATCTCCGGATAAAGCTGTAAATTACCCCAATGGAAGTATATTCCTGTCAGGAAATGCTCCCTTTTACGACATCCATAAGCCATTTTCTGATTTGTTGCAATCTTCGAGTTCAGACCTTCTGCTATTGCGTTGGTTATTCTGTGAACGATATATGCCATTACTGCCGCTATATGATCCCTAATCATTTTAGCTTTTTTTATTATAGGATCAAGCCTCTAGATGTGCCTCTTCACCGACTTGTAATTATAATAGGACAGTGATATTCCGAATATCCTTGAGATATTCCTCAAGGACATCTCATGTTTCAGATCTTCAAGAACCATCATTTTGACCTCCCTTGAAGCCTTTTTTAAAAGCGTCTATCACGAGGCTCTGGTCCCCAATGATCTTCTTCAGGTCCTCGATCTCCTCATCCCTTGAATCAGAATTCCTTCCCTGAGCCAGTGCTGCCTTTCCTCCAAGTATGAACTGTTCCTTCCATTTGATCAGCTGTACAGGATATATGCCGTGCCTCCGGCATATTTCAGCCTGTGTCACATTGTCTGCGAAGGATTCCATAACTATCTGGAACTTCTCTTCCGCTGAATATTTGGACTTCATGAAGAGGCCTCCATGATCTGAAAAACCGCTTTTCGCATGCTCTTTATGTATCTGTTCTTACTTATAACCTATCTTTGCCCCATCAAATCACTACACGTTTTCAAAAAAGTCAGTATTCTCTGGGATAAATTTAAGTTATGGCACAATATAATTGTAGAAGTATTATTACTACAATGGCGTACCAGAATATATGGCGAAAACCCGTAAAACGCGAGGTTCCGGAATATTGTAGTGTTATACACAGGCGAAGTCAGGTTATAATATTAACATCATGGTGTTCCAGTTCTGTGATGGCTCGTGTCCGCAGAAGAATGGTTTCGATATCAATGACTTATTAAAAATATGAGCTAAATTTTTCTAATTTCTCACAATCTACACGTATGTCATTATCCATGCTTACCCCGTCCTTTACAAATCTACAAGTTTCTTCTGTTACCCCTCTTTCTTCGTACACGCGTGCTGTTACTTCAATATCAAAATTATTATTTTCTCCATGTTTAATACTGAGTTCTCCCACGAATACTCCCCCTCCTTTTTCAAGAAAAGGATAAATCGCTTCCTTCACCCTATGTTGAAAGATCTTTTCTGAACTATTTACCTGATTTATATTAGTAATTTCTTCCCAAGTTACATCGCTTATGTTTGCTTCTCCATTTTTAGGGTTTATTGAAAGAATAACTAGAACATTGTGCCCTGGAACTAAACCTAAGTTTTTTAAGAAAATGGGAAAAGTGAATAACCCAGCTTTTTTTCCAATCATTTTTATTTCTTTATTTGTGTGAAAAAAAACCTTCGGAACTCTTCTTCTATATTGAATGTCTTGCGCCAATGTCGCCGAAATTGCGGTAATGCCAGTCAGAAACCCCCCGAATACCACGAGTAGGTAGTTTAACACATACGTTAGGTAAAGTAGATAAGTGAAGGAGGCCGCACCGACCATTATTGCAAGAAACTCTATAAAAATCAGATTTGCACCGAATCTTCTCTTGAACCAAACGAAGGTCTCTTCACCCATTCTCCCTTAAATGTATAAGAGATTATAAGACACTACGCTTCAAATGGGCACTTGCGATCGGGTTATAGGAAAATTCTTTTTGAGATTGAGAGACATCTTGCTAAACCTCGTATCTTGAGGGCAAAACCAAGATAATCGGTTGGTGAAGTTTGCCCAAAACATTAAAATATCAATAGATTGATTCTTTTGAATAGTGTGAATTATAGATATGAACAATTATGTTGAAATCTCTGATTATGAACGCATTTTCGAAAAGGATCTGTCTGTATATGGAAACGTTTTGAGAATATTTACATCAAAACTTTCGGACATACCGCAACAACTCAGCAGTAATGTATTGGAAATTGGCCAGTTATATGGCGATATCAAATATCTATCTATGATGATGTTTCACCTTTACGTTGATTTATCTATGTTAAGCAAGAATTTCTTCACAGAGGAATTTTTAGACCCGAGAATCCCTTTAGACCACAGCAAAGAGAATTACAAGGAATTTCTTTTTTCAGAGTCTGGTCTTGACGAATACGCTTTTCCCGAGGTCAAGCAGGGCCCGCAGTTTCTGGTTCAGAGATATAAGGAGCCGGAAGGGAAAAAAACTATTGTGGTCATTTTTCTATATGAGAACCCTATTGTGGTCGAGAGCGGTATTTTCTATCAGTTTAAAACTTTCGAAGATGAAAATAAACAGGATATGTTAGATAAAATAGACGAGGAAGTGAATAAACAAAAAAATATGGACGCTTCCATCCATGTTGTTCCAAGTCCGATTTTATTCAGACTCTTTCCTGATGAAATTAAAAAATTCTCAAGAGAAATCTCAAAAAATCCAGGAGTTGAGTTGGCTTCAGTAGATAAACTTCTAAGCAAATTTTGTCTAAGAACAGAGGAGTTCACGAAAGAATGGGAAAAAGTCATGAACATCGTTATGAAGTATCTGAGGATGAAATATCCATTTCTATCGGCTCTAGAGAGAAATACTACGTTAAGAGAAGCATATAGTGAATTACGTGAAGCCGAATCTATAATGGGAAAATCAGAACATACAAATGAAGATTTAAAAACCATCATTCACAAAGCAACTCTGGCAGCGGAGTCTTTCCTGTCCATATTGTATGAAATATTTCTGGGTGAAAGAGCTGGAGAAAAGGGTTTTTCTAGCTTGTTGGATTCATTAGTAGACAAAATTCAGGAATCCTTTGGTGAAGACGAAGTTTCAGACCTCAGGCGATTAGCTTTTTTTCGAAATGAGGTGAACCACCCTAAAGATCACCAATTCACCCTAGCAGATTCAATAAAGGTACTCAGATGGAGCCAGGCATTTGCTGACTTATTTAGTTCTCAAAAATTTAGCTGAAGGTCCAGTAAATGTAGTGGCTAGTGATTAGAGTGAAAAGACCCTTGCTTTTTCGGGTATCTC